>NZ_BAAJPA010000012.1:0-177474 GCF_057552235.1 Kistimonas ophiarachnellae
ACCAGTGGTGATGCTTATGCCTCCATTGAGTTCAAGGTAACCGATAACAATGGGTTGGAGAGTTCTGTCCAGACGTTGACCATGAATGTCACGCCGGTCGCGGATGCGCCCACCATTACCCTGAACAATGAGGTCTACAGTGACCTGATGCTGGATACTGAGCTGGTGACTAACAATGAATTTACCAGCTCCTCTGACTGGACCATGACGGGTACGGTTGATACGACTTCAGGTTTCCTGAGGTTCAGTGCCGGGGACGGTCCGAATGATGGTGTGGCGGAACAGACAATTACGTTGCATCCGGACGTGAATTACAACCTGTCACTGGATTACCGGACGAGTGGTTTGACGGCACTGCAATCAGGGCTGGTGGAAGTGGTGGATGTCACGACCGGCGAGGTGATTGCCAGTCAACCATTTTTAACGCTCTCGGGCGACACAACCCAGACGTTGAACCTGGATTTCACCGGTGTATCTGCGGGCAATGCGACGCTGCGCATCTCCGATACGTCAATAATAACCGGCGGTGTGGATCTCTATATTGATACGATATCAATCCAGGCTGCCAGTGCAGAAAACAGCCACATTCCCACTGGTGAGGGTGTCTATGTCCAGGGAGACCAGGCAATAGAGGTTGATCTGGACGTGGCAACACCCGACAGTGACGGCTCGGAAACCCTGGCGGTTGAACTGACCGGTATTCCGACAGATATCGTCCTGACTGATGGCACCAATACCCTGACCTCAACCGGTGGGGCACTGGATGTGTCCGGATGGGATCTGGGTAGCCTGTCGATGACATCGCACCAAGGGGTTGATTTTGCGATGACCGTTACCGCCACCACTACGGAGACGGCAACCGGCGCAACGGCTGTGACGACCCAGGCGATTAATGTGCATTTTGACCAGGATCCCTTCATTGACGCGGCGCTCAATATTGTTGCTCCGGATGACCTGGTGACCCATACCGTGAGCGAAGCCTACCTGCTGGCCAATGCCAGTGATGCCCAGGGGGATACTCTCAGTGTGCAGGATGTCAGCATCAATGGCGTCAGTGCTCACCGGTATGATTTCCAGACCAGCTTCTCGGCAGGTACAGGCGGCAGTGTGGCGGTCAACGGCGATACGCTGACATTGACGTCTGGCGATGAAGAAAACGTGGTGCTCATTGATACCACCGGCGGTGGAACCCGCGGTACCGACCTGCATCTGGATTTCACGGTAGCGCCCACCGATGGCCATGCCACCCGCAATAATTTCATTGTCTTCGATTACGTGGATGCCAATAACTACAAGACGATTGGTAGCTATGATAGTGATGATTCACCCGAATGGATCGTAGAACAGTGGACTAATGGCACGAGTACGGTCTTGAACAGCTTTGATGAAAGCGCCGCAAGTTCCAATGTCAATGTAGATCGCCACTATGAAGTGGATATTGTTGATAACCGGGTCAGCCTGACGGTGGATGGTGTGGAGAAGATTGCGCATCAGTTCACTGAGAATATCAGTGACGGCGAACTGGGGGTGATGAACCGGGGGAATTCCGTTTCTACGTATACGATTAATGGCGCAGAGTGGGATACCTATCCTGATAATGTCCACACCGTGTATGACAACAATGATGGCACCTGGACGATCCGCACCGGTGATGACCTCAGTGGCGACCTGACCCTGGACTACAACGTCAGTGATGGCACCAATACAGCGGCTGCCACTGCAACCGTAGAAATAGACCACGCGGTGGATGCCAGCATCGAACTCTCTGATACTGCGGGTATCAATGATGATGTGCTGCCGGTGGAAACCACAGCAGCGGGGGCTACCCTGGCGGTTTCCAGCGTGAACGGTCAGGCTGTGGCCGCCTCCGGTACCACCAGTATTGACGGGGAGTTCGGCACCCTGGATATCGCCGCTGACGGCAGCTGGACCTACAACCTTGATCCCGCCTACGACGGCATGAATCTCGATGATGGCCTGGTCGCTCGCTGGACCTTTGATGAAGGGACCGGAACGACGGCGGCGGATACCGCGCCGGACAACGCTAACGTATCCAATGGCACCCTGGGATCGAATGCCAGCTTTATCGCGCAGGGGATTAGTGGTGGAGGGGTCCACACAGATGGCGGTAACAATGTTGTTGATATGGCCAACTCTGCTGACATCAATACCTATAGCAATAGCAGTATTCCACCAGGGCGAAGCATCAGCCTGTTTTTCAGGGTGGACGAAAACAATGATCTGTCGGGTACCCAGGTGTTGTACGAAGAAGGGGGTGGTGTAAATGGATTCGTGATCTACATTGACGATGGTTTGTTGTATGTCGGTGCCTGGAGTGAGGGCAGTAGCTGGAACGGCAACTGGATCAGCACGGATATTTCCACTGCTGGCGATGGCTGGCACAGTGTAGCCCTGACGCTGGACATGACCACTGACGGCGACACTGCACTTACCGGATACCTTGATGGCAATCAGTTTGCCAGCGGTTATGGTGAGTCCGTGATGGCACACAGTGGTGGTATTGGTTTCGGCGGGAAAAATAGCGCGACAAAACTCCATACCGGTGACAGTGGTAGTGACGGTTTGGGCTTTAATGGCGATATTGATGAAGCGCGGATCTACAACCGGGAGTTGTCGGCTGAGGAGGTTCGGGTTCTGGGGCAGACCGATCAGACAGAAACGTTTACCTATGAAGTCACCGCGGATGATGGCAGTTCCACGAGTGTGGCCACCCTGGATATTGATGTCTTACATGCGATGGATGCAACCGGCTCCCTGGAAGGAACAGCGGGTGGGGACACTCTGAATGGTACAGCATTCAGTGAACGGATCGACGGCATGGCTGGCGATGATACCCTGCTGGGGCTGGATGGGGATGACTTTATGGTCGGCGGTGCCGGCAATGATACCCTGACCGGCGGCGCGGGTTCCGATACCTTCGTCTGGATTGTCGGTGATGAAGGGACAGCCTCAAACATTGCGGTGGATACCATTACCGATTTCGACGCCAGTGTCAGTGGCGATGCCATCGACCTGAGCCAGCTGTTGTCCGGGGGAACACCGGAAACCATTGACCAGTTCCTGGATGTGGAGGTGGTCAATGGCAGCACCGAGATCAGCATTCATCCGACAGGCGAGGGTGGGGATGTAACCCAGATGATTGTTCTGCAGGATGTCGACCTCTCCAGCCTGGGGGATAACAACGCTATCCTCAATACACTCTTGCAGAACGGCAACCTGCATCTGGATGGGTAAAGCGGCTCAACGGCCGGTTTGTCAAAAAATGACAAACCGGCGGATGGGCTTCAGGCCGGGACTTCCTCCGGACTGCTCGCTTGAGTTGATACTTTTCTTGCTGCGGCGCGTTCGCGCTTTTTGCTGCGCCGGTACTCTATGGGCGTCAGCCCTGTCCAGCGTTTGAAGGCCCGGTAGAAGGTGCTGGGTTCGGAGAAACCGGTCAGGTAGACAATCTCGTCAATGGACTCATCGGTCCGCGCCAGTAAACGCCGGGCCAGGTTGCTGCGGTAATTGGCCAGCAGCTGGTTGAAACTGGTTTCCGCTTCCGCCAGTCGGCTGCGCAGGGTTCTGGCGGTGATATCCAGCCGTTCAGCAACAGACTCCAGGCTGACCTGGCCGGAGTCCAGCAGCTCCCCGATCACCCGGCTGACCGCCATGACCACGTCCTGCTTTTCCAGGCGCGCCATCTGTTCAGAGGCGACCTGTTCGTGGGCGCGCATGAGTTCCGGCTCGGCATGGAGGGACCGGTAATTCAGGACGGTGGGATCAAAGACCAGTTCATCCGTGTCACCCTCGAACGATACCGGGCAGCCAAATACCCGCTGGTATTCGCTGTCATCCCCGACACCGGCATGGGAGAAGGTGATGGCCAGCGGCTTGAACGTGCCATCCGTGACATGCTGGAAAAAACGGATCACACCCAGCATGATACTGTCGCTCAGGTGCCGGATGCTCATGGAGTCCCCGGTGGCCGGTGCAACGACAAGGGCGCAGCGATCCCCGGATTGTTCCAGCCGGCCACTGATGGCATCGCTCAGTAGCCGTTGGTAGCGCAGGGCGCGCTGCAGGCCTTCTTCAAAGGTGTGGCTGCTCAGGAACAGGTATTCCAGTACCTGCCCGCGGAACAGCGGGGTATGTTCCCCCAGGTGCAGGCCAATCAACGGATCCCCCGTGACGTCTTCGCAGGCCTGCCAGAAAAGGGTTTGTGCATGATGGGGGGTACGGGTGCGCTGGTCTGCGAGCAATTGTGCCGTGATATTACAGCGTCGGTAGATGGCGGAAGGATCTATTCCGGCATTCATGAATCCCAGGTGTGCCATCCGTACCAGGATTCCTGCGTCTTTTAATTCGCTCATGTTACTGCCCGGCTTCTGTTGTTATTCCGTCAGTCCATTGCGGCTGTTATTCGCAGCACCCTGGCTGTACGGGTTGTTATTGCCTGATCGTGCCGTGTCAATGTCGCTATCTTAGAGAGGATTGCCGGTGATGACAATCGGTTAAATCAGGCGTCATTGGCAATGCGGCGAGCAGCCGGTGGTGAATCAGCCAATGCGGCACCGTGGGGGAATGCAAGAATCAGGGAGTTATTAACCTCGACGTGCGGTTGACCATTATGCAGGCCGAAACCTTATCTTCCCTTCCTTCCCTGTGGCGACTCTATGCCGGTGCCGCGGTCAAACGGGGGCGTTCTGCGCCCGGGCAGTTGCCGGCGTTGTCCGTCAATGTGTCCGGTGTCCGGGTCGATCACGATCAGGCGCGGGCCTATAACCGGGTGTGCGGGTTTCAAAACCTGCCGGGGTTGTCGCCGACGTTTTTACATATCCTGGCTTTTCCGCTGCACATGCATTTGCTGGTGCATCACGCCATGCCGCTGGCACCCATGGGATTGGTGCATGTTCGCAACAGCATCCGGCAGATCCGTCCGATTGGTCCGGATGAGCTGTTATGGATTGACTGTGCCGTGGGTGAAACCCGCCAGGTGGGTGCAGGGCTGGAGTTCGATCTGACCACCCGTATCGAGGCCAGTGGCGAACGGGTGTGGGAGAGTGTCAGTACGAACCTGTCACGCATGCCCGGGAAGGGGAATGGCAAACCCAAAAAAGCGAGCGCCCCTGTGCCCGAACCTGACGAGACCTGGTCCTTGCCACCGAACCTGGGGCGCCGGTATGGGGCGGTTTCCGGGGATCGAAATCCCATCCATCTGTATCCTGTCACGTCCAGACTGTTTGGTTTCAGGCAGCCAATCGCCCATGGTATGTGGTCCAAGGCCC
The DNA here is from genome assembly GCF_057552235.1 of Kistimonas ophiarachnellae. NCBI lineage: Bacteria > Pseudomonadati > Pseudomonadota > Gammaproteobacteria > Oceanospirillales > Endozoicomonadaceae > Kistimonas > Kistimonas ophiarachnellae. The sequence goes on from NZ_BAAJPA010000012.1 coordinate 5,289, forward strand.
GCTGCCTGGCGGCATTGATGGATACGATTGGACAAAGGCCCTTTGCGGTTGATGTCCGTTTCAAAACCCCTGCCTTTTTGCCGTCGGATGTCCACTTCAGCCAGCAGTTGACCGGTGAGGGGGGCGCTTTTCAATTGTACTCGACAGCCGGAAAACCTCACCTGACAGGGGATGTTGCCTGGCTCTGACATTGTCTCACCGGGCTGTCCCGCTATAATCCCGCCCTTTTGGATTGGAATGCAGGCGATGCAGGAAACAGATCAGCACTGGATGCAGGAAGCCCTGCGCCTGGCACGGCTGGGAGCAGCCCTGAATGAGGTGCCGGTGGGGGCCATTGTGGTGCATGGTAATCGTATCGTCGGGCGTGGTTATAACAGCCCGATCAGCCGGGTGGACCCGGTTGCCCATGCCGAAATACAGGCCCTTCGGGATGCGGCGGTGAACCTCAGGAACTACCGGCTGGTGGACTGTGACCTCTACGTTACCCTGGAGCCCTGCACCATGTGTGCCGGTGCCATCGTCCACAGCCGGATTCGCCGTCTGGTGTATGGTGCCCGCGAACCCAAGGCCGGGGCGGTTGCCAGCCAGGCCCAGTTGCTGGACATGCCATGGCTGAATCACGCGGTAACGCTAACCGGCGGCATTCTGGAAGAGGCATGCTCACGGTTGCTGTCAGATTTTTTCCGGCGGCGTCGTCAGGAAAAGAAACAGGCTCGGCAGCAGATGCAGCAAACCTGCTGCTGAATTAGTCGGACTGCGCGAGCACCTGTGGTTGTTTCAGGTGTTGGTAGAACAGGCGGATATTTTCCACATAACGCACAGGCTCGGAGCCACGGGCATAGCCGTAGCGGGTCTGGCGATACCACCAGGATTGCTCCAGCAGGAGCAGATGGAGCCGCAGGTCGTCCCATTTGTCGGGATTGCCGCCGGCCTGCAGCGTCAGGTCCAGGGCATCATAGACGTGTCCCATGCCGACGTTATAGGCTGCCAGGGCTATCCAGGTGCGATCCGGTTCCCGGATGGTTCCGGGTAGCCGGTCGTAGATCCGGTTCAGGTACAGGGCCCCCCCCAGCAGACTCTGCTCGACATCAAGGCGATTGCGTACACCCACTTCCCTGGCTGTCGTCAGTGTCAGCATCATCATTCCCCTGACGCCGGTGGGAGAGCGGGCCCTGGGCGACCAGTGCGACTCCTGGTAGCTGATGGCAGCCAGCAGGCGCCAGTCGATCTGGTGTGATTCGCCAATGCGGCGAAACAATGCCTCATACCGTGGCAAACGTTGTGCAATATGGATGTTGATACTGGCACTTTCAGCCGCAGACAGGGTATCGGGAATCAGATTCAGGGGGGGATCAAGGAGCGGGGTTGCGAGGCTGTTTCCCAGGTAGTAAACCCAGCTTAGTTGTCGGTAGTAGCGATTACTGTCGCGACTGGTCAGTGGGGATCCGGTCTGCCGGTAGGCAGCCATGTCAGGCAGGGTGTCGTGGCAAATGATGCCGGCGTCGGGGGGGCTGTCGCACCCGATCAGGAGCATGACCCCGAGCAGCAGACGACACTGGCCGACGTGACGATGCCGGGTGATTACGGAAAGGAGGGGCATTCTCAGCAATGGGATGTGCGCTCCCTGTATGACGATGATCGGCCATTTCTCAGCCGTGTGTGGGCAGGCATGTGAACGAATGTCAGGCAATGGCATCCAAGAGAGTAAAACAGGGGGTTCGCTGGCTGGTTCAGCCAGACAGCTTTCTGTATTATACGCGCACCCTGAGTACCCGCGCAGACTATTTGCGGTTTACGGTGCTTACAACCTCTCCCGGATTTCGAGGGTTCGTCTGACCATGGAGATTTTACGCGGCAATCCCGCGCTTTCTTCTTTCCGTTCTGAGAGATTGCTGAAGGTGCTTCAGCAGCAGGTGACAGGCGTCACCGGTGTGTACGCGGACTTCATGCATTTTGCGCGACTGACCGCCCCGCTGACCAGCGAGGAGCAGGGCATCCTGCAACGGTTGCTGCGCTACGGTCCGGGCATTGAGGCCCGTGACCCTGTCGGACAACTCTTCCTCGTCGTGCCACGGCCCGGCACCATCTCCCCCTGGTCCAGCAAAGCGACCGATATTGCCCATAACTGCAGCCTTGGCCAGGTTCAGCGTCTGGAACGTGGCATTGCCTATTACGTCCAGATGGAAGGTGAGCCCGGTGCTGAAGCGCTGGACAGAATGGGGGATATCCTTCACGACCCGATGACCGAGACCGTACTCCACAGCCTGGAAGCGGCCGAATGCCTCTTCCGTGAAGCGGAGCCACGGCCGCTGGCCACGGTGCCGGTGATCGCTGAGGGACGGGCTGCACTGGAGGTGGCCAATACCGACCTGGGCCTGGCGCTTGCGGAAGATGAAATTGACTACCTGGTGGACAATTTCACCCGACTCCAGCGTGATCCCAGCGATGTTGAGTTGATGATGTTCGCCCAGGCCAACTCGGAACATTGCCGGCACAAGATCTTCAATGCTTCCTGGGACATTGACGGTGAAGCCCAGGAGAAATCCCTGTTTGGCATGATCCGTAATACCTGGGAGATGCATTCCGAGGGTGTGCTGTCTGCCTACAAGGACAACGCTGCTGTCATCACCGGCTCCCGGGCCGGCCGCTTTTTCCCCGATCCCGACTCCTGCGAATACGGCTTTCATGAGGAAGATGTTCATATCCTGATGAAAGTGGAAACCCACAACCATCCTACTGCCATTGCTCCCTATCCCGGCGCATCCACCGGTTCCGGTGGTGAGATCCGTGACGAAGGCGCAACCGGTCGTGGCGCCAAGCCCAAGGCTGGCCTGACCGGGTTCTCCGTTTCCAACCTGCGGATTCCGGGCTATGAGCAGCCCTGGGAAGGGGATTTCGGCAAGCCGGATCGTATTGTCTCCGCCCTGGATATCATGATTGAAGGCCCGCTGGGCGGCGCCGGGTTCAACAATGAATTCGGTCGTCCCAATCTCTGCGGTTATTTCCGGACCTATGAAGAGCAGGTCAACGGCCCGGCTGGCGAAGAAGTGCGTGGTTACCACAAGCCGATCATGATTGCCGGCGGTCTGGGCAATATTCGTGCTGACCATGTGCAGAAAGCCGATTTTGCGGCGGGTGCCAAACTGATTGTTCTGGGCGGCCCGGCCATGCAGATCGGTCTGGGCGGCGGTGCAGCCTCGTCCATGAGTACCGGTGAAGGCCAGGAAGACCTGGATTTCGCCTCTGTGCAGCGGGACAACCCCGAGATGGAGCGCCGTTGCCAGGAAGTCATCGACCGCTGCTGGCAGCTGGGCGACAAGAATCCGATTCGCTTTATCCACGATGTCGGCGCAGGCGGTCTGTCCAACGCCTTCCCTGAACTGGTAAGTGATGGTGGACGTGGCGGCGATTTCGAACTGCGCAATATTCCCAATGATGAACCGGGTATGTCCCCGCTGGCGGTCTGGTGCAACGAGTCCCAGGAGCGCTATGTTCTGGCGGTTGAACCGGAGGATATGGAACGCTTTGAAGTGATCTGCCGTCGGGAGCGCTGTCCGTACGCGGTAGTGGGTACAGCCACTGAAGAAGAACATCTGCGCCTGTCGGATAGCCATTTTGACAACAATCCGGTTGATCTGCCGCTAGAGATTCTGCTGGGCAAGGCGCCCCGTATGCACCGCTCAGTGGAACGCACCGACTTTGAGCGCAAGGCACTGAAGCTGGCCGGTATTGATCTGGCCGAGGCGACAGAGCGGGTACTGCGACTGCCGACCGTCGCTGGCAAGAGCTTCCTGATTACCATCGGTGACCGTTCCATCACCGGTCTGGTCAGTCGCGACCAGATGGTGGGGCCGTGGCAGGTGCCCGTGGCGGACTGTGCCGTCACTGCGACCAGTTTTGATGTCTACACCGGTGAAGCCATGTCCATGGGCGAGCGTACGCCGGTGGCCCTGCTGGATGGCCCCGCGTCCGGCCGGATGGCGATCGGTGAGGCGATCACCAATATTGCCAGTGCCAGGATTGGCAGCCTGTCCGATATTCGTTTGTCGGCCAACTGGATGTCTGCAGCGTCTCACCCCGGTGAAGGGGAGCGCCTGTATGATACGGTGAAAGCCGTCGGTATGGCGTTGTGTCCTGAGCTGGGTATCACCATTCCCGTGGGCAAGGACTCCATGTCCATGCGGACGGCCTGGAACGAGGATGGTACCGAGAAATCCGTTACCTCGCCGCTCTCCCTGATTATTTCCGCGTTCGCGCCGGTTCAGGATATTCGCAAGACGGTCACGCCGCAGCTGCGGACAGATCAGGGCGACACTGAACTGGTACTGATCGACCTGGGCCGTGGCCGGAACCGCCTGGGTGGTTCTGCGTTGGCACAGGTTTATCGTCAGTTGGGTGATGTGCCGGCGGACCTGGACAGCCCGGAAGACCTGAAAGCGTTCTTTAATGCGCTCCAGCAGTTGATGGATGAGCAAAAGATTGTTGCTTACCACGACCGTTCTGACGGCGGCCTGCTGGCTACGTTGCTGGAAATGGCCTTTGCCGGTCATACCGGTATCCGGGTGGAGTTGGATAAGCTCGCGGAAACCCAGTCTGACCTGCTGCCGGCCCTGTTCAACGAAGAGCTGGGTGCGGTGATACAGGTACGTCGCGAAGACAAGGGCTATGTGATGGACTGTCTGGCCGAGTTCGGTCTGTCAGGCTGTGTCCATAGCATCGGTACACTGGCGGATGAACAGAATATCGAGTTCGTCTTCCGTGGGCATGAGGTGTTGACCGGTAACCGGATTCGTTACCACCGCATCTGGTCAGAGACCAGCTACCGGATCCAGGCACTGCGTGATAATGCCGAGTGTGCCCGTCAGGAGTTTGATAACCTGCTCGATGACCGGGATCCCGGCCTGCACGCCGTGGTTGCCTGGGATCATAACCGGGATATCGCGGCGCCCTATATTGCCACGGGAGCCCGGCCCAGGATTGCCATCCTGCGCGAGCAGGGCGTCAACGGCCAGGTGGAGATGGCCGCCGCATTTGATCGTGCCGGTTTCGCTGCGGTTGATGTGCACATGAGTGACCTGATGAGCGGTGATCGCTCGCTGGCTGATTTCACGGGGCTGGCGGCGTGTGGCGGTTTCTCCTACGGGGATGTGCTCGGTGCGGGTGAGGGGTGGGCGAAGTCTATCCTGTTTAACAGCCGCACGCGTGAGCAGTTTGCCGCCTTCTTTGATCGCCGGGATACCTTCACACTGGGTGTCTGTAACGGTTGCCAGATGCTGTCCAACCTGCGAGAGCTGATTCCCGGTGCATCGTTGTGGCCGCATTTTGTCCGTAACCGCTCCGAGCAGTTTGAAGCGCGGGTGGCCATGGTGCAGATTGAGAAAAGCCCGTCGATCTTCCTGTCCGGTATGGTCGGTGACCGTCTGCCGATCGCCATTGCCCACGGTGAAGGGCATGCGGAGTTTGCCCATGCGGATGCCCTGCGTCGTGCCAGCGGCAGCGGGCTGGTGGCGCTGCGCTATGTCGATAACCACGGTACGGTGACGGAACGCTATCCGTTCAACCCGAATGGTTCTCCGGAGGGGATTACCGGCCTGACCACGGATGATGGCCGTGTCACTATCATGATGCCGCACCCTGAACGGGTATTCCGGGCTGTCCAGAACTCCTGGCACCCGGATGACTGGCAGGAAGATGGTCCCTGGATGCGGATGTTCCGTAATGCCAGGGTGTGGACACGCTGAGTCTGACACCTGTCTGAAAAACCCCGCGCAAGCGGGGTTTTTTTATGGCGTTCCCGGCAGGTGCAATCATACCGTCGGCACGAGTGGGTGATGGGGGTTGAGGCCGAATTGACCTGGTTCAGGTTGCTTGCCGGATTCGCTGGTTTTTCTTGTTCGGGCGATACTTTGTCTGTTTACTGCAGGGCGTTAGCCAGCAGCAGAATTGTGGTTGCAAGCGTGGCCAGTGAGATTGTCAGCAGGCAGCATTCCTTGACGGTCAGTCTGTCATCCATGAGATTTCCTTGGTCTTGCTCAGTTGGTTATGATTTGAGTGGCAAGAACCTTTTACGCATTGCGACACTGGTTGTTGTGGAACTTGCCCGTCTGTACAGGGAACGCGAATTATAGTCGGAGTGTGGGTTCTTCAACAATACGTAAACACAGTGTGTTTGGCTGGCTCAGGCTGCAACGTTCAGGGAGATGAAAGGGTGTATGGCGGAACGTATTTAGGTATTGGGATTGGTCTGCTGGTTTTATTGGGAGGGTGTATGCCTGACCTTACCGGCTACAGCTATAGTCGTGGAGAAGTCGCAGGTCAGGCATGGACTGATGTCGGTACTGTGGTGGCAGTAGAGGTTATCCGCAAACCTGCAGAATCATTCATGCCGCATGAAGAAGACAACAAGGCAGAGGCCCGTGCCGACAGCCGTCGGGTTGTCATGGCGGTTAAACTTGATACCGGTGCGAATATCACTGTTGAACAGAGGTTAGATCTGATGGATCCCATTCAAAAGGGGGACAGGGTAACCCTGGTCTCGGAAGGTGGTGTGACACGTGTTGTAACAGCAGCCCCCTTGATGAATCAGTCAGTCAACCATTAGACTCCAAGGTTTCTTGTTCCCGGTAACCACCATGAAAAAAGATACGCTGGTTGCAGTCGGTATTGTTGGCTGCATTGTGATTCTTGGCGGTCTGTGGCTCTGGCATGATCATGCCACGATGCAGTCGTTGCCTGCTGAGCCTGAGGCGTCGGCGACCTTTGATCCTGTACCCGTTTATACCGAGGATGACGTTGTTGATCCGCACAGTGATGCGGCGGATGTCACGCGCATTATTGTCAGTGATAGCCTCAAGGGGAGTGATGTGGATATTGACCAGGTGTTGTCTGACAAGGTGATTGTCAACGACAAGGTGGTGAATCTCCCTCATAAAGGTCATCAGTAAATCCATCAGGTTGAATGGCCTGATGTCATACGAGCAACTGTTTTATGAGCCTGTTAATTGAAGTGGATGGGCTGGCGACGATACTGAATGATGAATCGTTAAGGCTGATTGATACCCGTTTCTCACTGCAGGATACCAGCCTGGGAAAACAGCAGTATCTTGCCGGTCATATTCCCGGCGCCATTTATGCGGACCTGGAGCAGGATCTCTCCGGCACTATTGTCCCGGGCGTCACAGGCCGACATCCGTTGCCGGATCCGGCAGTTTTTTCAGGTTGGCTGCAATCGCTGGGCATCACTGAAACGACACGGGTTGTTATCTATGATGATGGCAGTCATGCCATGGCGGCGCGTTGCTGGTGGTTGCTGGAATGGGCGGGCCATTCACGGGTGAGTCTGTTGCATGGTGGCTTCAATGCATGGGTCGATGCGGGCTTGCCCGTCACACAAGAGATCAGGGCGCCTGATTGGAGTGACTACCGTTTTTCACCCTGTGATGAACGGATTGTGTCAGCGGATGAACTCCTGATGTTTTCAAGTCAGTTCTCAGCCCTGCTGGATGCACGAGGGAAAGAACGCTTTGCGGGTCGGGAAGAGCCGATTGATCCGGTGGCAGGACATATTCCGGGCGCAACCTGTATGCCTTTTACGGAAAACATGGATGAAAACGGTCGGTTCCTGTCACCTGACCTGTTGGCGGAGCGCTTCGGTGTTTTTTACCCGCAACCCGGTGCAGGTGAGGATGCCCTGCCAGTGTGTTATTGTGGCTCGGGCGTGACGGCCTGCCATAATATTCTGGCCATGCGTCTTGCCGGTTTGCCCTGGCCGAAGTTGTATCCGGGGTCCTGGAGTGAATGGATTACGGATGCATCCCGCCCTGTTGAAACCGGCGACTAGGTCAGCGCCGGCAGGGAACCAGGGAACGTATATCTTCCTCTTTTAGCAATTGCATGATCAGTTTGTCCTGGCTTTGTTCACCCTGAACCCGGAGCCTGACTTCATAATGATCCCGCTCAGGTTTGAATTCAGCGATGAAATTGCTGACTTCAAACCCGCCGCCCCGGCTGGTCGACAGGATTTTTTCCAGGCTGCCGGGGTTGTTGGCTGTGATCAGTTTAAGTTGAATGCTGGTCATGCTGTGTTTCCGTCGTCGTTGTGTGCCGCCAGTAATAAAAAACCCCCGGACCGGTTAGGTGCGGGGGTTTTTTGTGTCTGCTGCCTTCAGTCAAAAACGCTTCCCCGCCGGATGATCATGGTCATGATCCCGGTCATTTTAATCAGTTTAGTGGAAGTCGCTGTAAATGCTGTCAAGGTTAATTCACGCGTTTTTTGTCAAGGCGGCGTAAGTATAACACGCATATTTGTGTTGAAAACCCGTGAATGTATGCGTTTTATCTACGCGCTGATGATGGTCTGACTACACTGGCGGAGGGTGTTTTTCTGCGGAGATCTGCAATGCTGCGTGACAAGCACAACCTGGTTGATGATTTTCCCGAGTACCAGGAACGAATCCAGACCCTGAAAGAGACGGATGAAAACTTCAGGAACCTTGCCAGGGAATACCACGAGGTCGAGCACCAGGTGCGAGGTCTGGAAATGCAGAGTGTACCGACAACGGATGAAAATTATGAGGCGTTGAAAATGAAGCGGGTTCAGCTTAAAGATGCCATTTTCAATCAGTTGAATAAGGGGACGGGATGACGCAGGCTGAGATAGCCCTGATTCATGGTCCGATGGGTGTTATTCCGATTGTCTGATGGTATCGTTAGCTTCCACCTGGTATGTGCAGCAGGGGGCTTGTTTCTCTGCTGCATGGCGGATTACTCGCAGGATAAAGATCCATCCAGCAGGGGTTGAATGTCAGCGTTGTTGGTTTTGGTTTAGTCACATCGTGTTTTGCGGGCCAATCGTGTGTGCCAGGTTTATGTTGAATGACAACCCGGTATGGGGCAAAGAGAAACATGCAAGAGTGGAAGCCAGATAGCTGGAGACAGAAAACGGCCCTGCAGCAGCCGGAATACCGTGATCCCGGTAAAGTCAGGCAGGTAGAATCAGAATTAAGCCGTATGCCGCCACTGGTGTTCGCCGGTGAAGTGAGGGCATTGTATCAGCAGCTGGCCGACGTATCAGAAGGGCGTGCTTTCCTGCTTCAGGGCGGCGACTGCGCCGAGAGCTTTGCCGAATTCACGGCGGATAATATTCGTGACACCTTCAAGGTGCTGATGCAGATGGCCGTGGTGTTGACCTTTGGCGCCAGCTGTCCGGTCGTTAAAGTGGGGCGTTTGGCGGGTCAGTTTGCCAAGCCCCGTTCCCAGGGCACGGAATCCCGCGATGGTGTTGAATTGCCATCTTATCGCGGCGACATCATAAACAGTAATGAATTCACTGAGGCAGCCCGTGAACCCAATCCCGAGCGGCTGCTGGCGGCGTATCATCAATCCGCTTCAACGCTGAACCTGATTCGTGCTTTTGCGCAGGGTGGCCTTGCTTCGCTGGAGCAGGTGCACGAGTGGAACCTGAGTTTTGTCAAGGCAACGCCGCAGTCTGAGAAGTACCTGCGCCTGGCTGAGCGTATTGATGAAGCGCTGGCTTTTATGAAAGCCTGTGGGATTACCGGCGCCAATACGGCGGCGATCAGGGAAACCAGTTTTTATACGTCGCATGAAGCGCTGTTGTTGCCTTATGAACAGGCGCTGACCCGTCGTGACAGCCTGACCGGCGACTGGTATGACTGTTCTGCCCATATGCTCTGGATTGGTGACCGTACCCGCCAGCCGGACGGCGCCCATGTTGAGTTTATGCGTGGTATCCATAACCCGATAGGTATCAAGGCGGGTCCGACGACTGACCCTGATGAGCTGTTGCGTCTCCTGGATACGCTGAACCCCGACAACCAGCCAGGCCGTATTAACCTGATTGTGCGTATGGGGTCCGATAAAATAGGGGAATGCTTACCGCCGCTGATTCAGGCGATACAGCGAGAAGGACGCAAGGTGGTCTGGAGTTCAGACCCCATGCATGGCAATACCATCAAGGCTGCCAATGGTTACAAGACCCGGGAAGTGACCCGGGTGTTGCAGGAAGTGCGCCGGTTCTTTGCTGTTCATCGGGCGGAAGGAACCTATGCCGGCGGTGTTCATTTTGAAATGACCGGTCAGAATGTGACGGAGTGCGTGGGTGGTTCCCATTGTGTGACGGTTGAGGGGCTGGCTGATCGCTACCATACCCACTGTGATCCCAGGCTGAATGCCAGCCAGTCGTTGGAGATGGCATTCCTGATTGCAGAGACGTTGAAAGATTGCAGAAAGGATCATCTTGCTACGCAGGGGGATATGACTGCAGAGAAAGTGGTAGCTTGATGAGATAGTGTCCGGATACTTGCCTGTGGGGTGTCCGGCAGTTCTGGATGAGATAAATCTATGAATTTCAGGTAATAAAAAAGGGTTGCATCACTGCAACCCTTTTTCTGTCTGGTCGGTGTGAGAGGATTCGAACCTCCGACCCCTTCCTCCCGAAGTCGATGATCAATAAAAGATAAATATTTTTTTATCATTTCAATCTTTCTGCAAGCCCCGTAGTTGCTGGTTTTTGTTCACAATAGAAGATACTCGTCTGATTAAATCTTAAACTAAGGTACTGTATACTTATGAAGTAAATCCAATATAAAAATTCAAGATAGTCCCGGATTGGTCCCGATAATCGTATAAACTTTATGCATATTTGGTGATTCCTAGTCATTTTCTTCAAAGATGGTAGCGTAACGATTCAATTAGGCAATCATGCATTTCACTATAATTCATGCCAGTTAAATGAAGATGAATTTCAATATCTTTCATGTCATGGCAAACAATATAATCATGATTGACTAATGCCTGAAAATCATCATGATGGAATTCAATACGGTATATTGGAATTTCAATTCCAGTATTCATTAGTGATTCAAGATGATGTACATATTTGAATTGCATCATTGATTCACTTTGAGGTTTTAAATTTATAAATTCGTTTTCCTTTTCTATCCTGTAAATATCTGCCAATGCCATTATCTCCTAATAAGATAATGGCAGCTTATTCTGCTGCCATATTGATTTGAATGTACTGTTTTAATGATCCTGTCAGTTTGTGGCCAGGTAGCGTTAAGCCATTATTGCAGGAACTAAAAACTATTCGATTATACCACTCTGAACCCTGTAAGTGTTCAATGTAGATAGTACGTTTTGGATTAAGGGCGTACATGCTGTTGACGCAGCTAATTACATCACTCGGATACTTGTTCAAAATCTTGTCTGGGAAAGTATCTTTATGGACGAATAAAACAATGCTATGCAACTGGGTTTGAATCAGTTGTACACCAAAGTTTAAACGCGTAGGACACTCTGCTATCACTTCAATTTCTTCAAACATCATATTTCCCATCGGTGACGTAAATTGTTCGGAGATTGCTATATAAGATGTAATCATAACTATGGTCACGAGAAGAGATCATCCAGTCTCTAGTGCCGCACTTTCTACATTTTGTCGTCAAAATATACAGTTTGTCTTCTGCAAGGTAGCGGTAGACGGCCAGCATAGGGACGTCTAAAGGAGATTTTTGAAAGTGATTCTGGCAAATGTTTCCGCAACGGCATACAACGTCATTGCCTATATGAATGATTGGGTGTTCATTTAGTGCATCCAAGATTTTGATAATGCCTTTCATTATGTCAGGGTTGTCAGTGTATATCCGGTCATTTTTTTCAAGTGATCGACACAATGCTTCTTTGTCGATGGCATTACCGTCTAGAACCACGCACCACTTTTCATTATCCAGAGTAAAAGGATATTGCAGAAAGTGGTTTCCCATAACAATATGTGGGTAATACTTTATCACTTCTTACCCCCCTGCAATGCGGCATAACGCGCCTCATGGGATATATGGGCGTAACGATCCACCATGGCCACATCTTGCCATCCTTGTTGTGTCATGATGATATGTTTGTCAGTACCCTGGTTGATCATATCTGTTGCCCAGGTATGTCGTAAGTCATGCCAGCGAAAGGAGGCCGGAATGCCAGATCGTTTTTTAGCTGTCGTCCAGCGTCTGCGAAAATCGCCCCAGTATTTACCTTCAGCATTAGGGAAAACAATATCGCAACCTTCAATACGGCGAAACCATAGTTCCCTTAGTAAACTCTCAATTCTATCGGTCATGATAGTTTCAAGTCGTTTTTTGTTTTTTGTGCGGATGCGGCGGGATGCATGGTTTTTATTGTCAACTGCCTGATCACGTTCATATACGTAAACATATCCCGGAATTTTCACTGTTGATCCATCAGTTCTGGTTTTGGTCTGAGGCCATACGACACGATCCCAGGTCAGCCCTATCAGGTTTGAGCGGCGCCAGCCTATCAGGGCCGCGCCTTTGATAAGATAGGCAAAATGTTCATCAACATTATCCAGCAGATGCTTTATTTCATCTTCAGAAAGAAAGGCTATCCGACTGTTGCCTTTGCCAACGGAGGCCACCAGGTCAGATAAATCTTTGTCCAGCCAGCGCCATTCACGATAGCTTTTCTTCAGCATCCCTGTAATCAGATTCCGCCTTTTTATGAATGTTCCATTGCTAAATGCTTTGCGTCCTTTGGCTGCATCCAGACTCTGAATCAGCTGTCTGTCAGTCACTTCTTTTCTGCAAGCCGGTTTGTTGTCATTTACCGCAGTTGGTTGGTGATACCAGGTATAACGCCCACCTTCATCACGAAGATGATATAGACTTTTGTTGATATATGAGCGTTTAACCACTCGCCGTAGGTCTTCAAAATACAGGTTTGCTCCCCATACAATACCGCCCTCGTTAGCGTTCATGGGTAAATCTTCAAGCCAATACCACTTGTTGCGATATAGAAAAGGCCAGCGTAAAGAGGCTGTTTCGTCCAGGTCTGTCTGGTAGCTGTCTTTTCCAGGACTGACGCGCGTCAGGTATTCCACCATGGCATGACCAAATAAACGTTCCGGCGACTCACCCAGGTAACGCAGCTGGGCATTACGCAACCGGCCCTCATGAAAAACCTTGGCTTCATTCAGGCTGTCAAACGTCCTTTTAGCACGTTTTATACCCCATTTGGCATCCTGAAAATCATATTTATACTTTGTCCCTTCAGGTGTTTTGACCGCTTCCCATGGGTGTTTTTTTAATTTAGGCATGACGTCCTTTCCTCATGATCCTGTTCAGTAGCAGACTGACATTCTGCTGAGGAATAATATCTACCTGTTTTTCATTGTGTGGGGATGCTTTGTCTGCTGTATGTTCAACCAGGTTGTCATTCACAAAGGAATAAAGCCCCGCTTCTGATATGCGAATGCTTCCCCGGCGGGATGAGCTACCACCAAAGACATAATGTTGTAGTTTACCTGCATTGATCAGGTCATATACAAAGCGGTCACTCAGGTTTAACCGTTCAGCCACGTCCCGCACCGAAAGATGCGGAATTTCATCATTCTGCATTGTCATATCTACCCCGTTCTTCTCTGTATAAAAGGATTGAGAATCCTTTATAATGGGGATATAGTATCCCTAAATGGTGGTGATAGCAAATCGCCAAGACGAAAAAAAACGCCCTGAAGGCGTTTTTATGAATTACAGAGATAAAGGTTATGCAGTCCCTTTTTTTACGCTTTCCGCCAGGTTCCAACCGATATCGCATAAGGATTTTTTCATTTCTGGCGTCAAGTACCGCCAGAATCCAAGTTCGTCTGGCAGAAAGAAGTCCTCAACGTTGCATTCAAGTACTTCCGCTATACGGCGCAATGATTCGCCGGTATAGCCAAAGCCGCGTTCTATTCGCCCTACGCCGGTGTAATCCATGGGAGGATTGCATGCGTCAGCTACTTCTCGCTGCGTTAGTCCTTTTTCTTTGCGTATCTTCTGAATCCTTTGGCCAGGTGTTGCCATGAATACTACCCCGATTCGTATGTATATATGGGATCATATTATGCCATAAGAGAATTAAAAGTAACGGGTAATAGAAACCTATTTATGTTGAATGAAAAACGATAAGGAATCCCTAAAATGACTCAGACTACACTTCAGAAGCTCCTTTCAGACAAGGCTATTCCATTTCCGGTTATCTCAGAGGCAACCGGGGCGGAAATCAACAGTATTCACAAGTGGAAACGCGGTGTGAACTTTCCCCACAAGCAGCATGCTGACAAGCTCATTCGTCTGTTCAGGGAGAACGGTTATCGCCTGGATTACAACGGTATCTATGATCAGCTGGAAGTTGTGGCATGAAGCAGCCGGGAACCGTTGCCGTACTTCCGTCGCTGGATGGCATACCGGCAGAGTTGAAAGGCTATCCGCAATGGATCGTCTGGAAGCTGGAAACAAAGGCAGGTGGAAAACTTACTAAAGTACCGTATTCGCCTCGCAGTGGGATGCGGACAGGCACCCAGCTGAAAGACCGCCATACCTGGGGAATGATTGAGGATGCTGTCAATGCGTTCAGTCAGGGCGGTTATTCCGGTATTGGTTTTGTGTTCACGTCAGAAGACCCTTTTGTCGGTATTGATCTGGACCATTGCCAGGTGGATGGAAGCCCGAATGAATGGGCGGAGGAAATTATTACTCAGCTGGATAGCTATACAGAATCCAGCCCGAGCGGAACCGGCTATCACATTATTGTTAAAGGTAAGAAGCCTGGCCGTCGGTGCAAGCGTAGCCATGACGAGTCAGCCATAGAAATCTATGACAGGGGGCGTTACTTCACCATTACGGGAAAGTTTCCGGGGTGTGAAACGCGGTCCCTGATAAATACCAATCAAATGGGGCTGGAACAGGTTTATTATGATTACCTGGCGGATGCTGTTGAAGATGCACCGCCAGCCAGACCAACGCGAACAACGGATGTTGTCACCGATCTGGATTTACTGGCCAAGATCAAGGAGTCAAAAAACGCCCAGGATTTTATCCGCTTGTTTGGTGGCGATATGTCCGCCTATGACAATGACCATTCAAAAGCGGATTTTGCCCTATGCCAAAAGCTGGCGTTCTGGACGGATTGCAACCCGGAGCAGATAGACCGTCTGTTCAGGATGAGCCAGCTTATGCGCCCGAAGTGGGACGAAAAGCGGGGAGAGCAGACCTATTCCCAGCGTACCATTATCCGCGCTATCGACAGGACGACAGAAACCTATACACCCGGAAAGGGAAGGCCAGCTGCCAAAAAATCACGTCAGCCCCCTGAAAATGGGCAGATGGAAAGTGAAAAGGAAAATGTTGTCCAGTTTCCTGAAAAAAAGAAAAGTGGCGGTAAAAAGCTACGCAGCTGTCATATTTATGAAAGCGGGTTTACACCACCGGCCCCAAGATATAACCCTGATAATCCGCCATGGCCGGATACTGGCACTTATTACAAAATCAATCCGGTAACAGGGAACCTGCATGTTGGCGGAACAGCAGATGAGCCTGGTGAAATCATAGCGCAGGCGCCTATCTGGATTCATGCCGTTACCCAGGACATTTATCATTCCTGGGGAATCGTCATTAAATTTTACGATTATGACAGGCAGTTGATACAGGTTTGCTGTCAAACGGAATTGTTGTCAGATAGTAGCGGAACCATCGGCAAACTGTTACGCCGGAACGGCATGGCGTTAATATCCGGCAAAGAGAAAATGGTAAACCGTTATCTTGACCAGATGGCTAACTGGTGTCAGCGACGCGCCTGGGCAGCCAGTAAGCTGGGCTGGTTTGAGAAGACGAAACGCCCGGTTTTTGTCATGCCGGAAACCGTTGTTGGTATTCAGAAGGATGACCGGGAAGTATTTTATCAGCCCCAGCTTGAGCAGGACGTCAGAACGCTGCATAACAAAGGGACCCTGGAAAATTGGAAGCTGCATATTGCTGACAGGGCCAAAGGAAACCGTTTGATGATGCTGGCGATTATGGCGTCATTGTCTGCACCCCTTAATAAGCTGGCCAGTGTGGAAGCTGGCGGGTTTCACTTTTGCGGCGATACCACCAAGGGAAAAACAGCATGCCTTCAGGCTGGCGCCAGTGTATGGGGTAATGCTTCAGACCCACAGCACAATGCGGACCTGACCAGCATACACAAATGGTATTCCACGGTAAACGGCATGGAAGCATTCGCCCAGATGCATAACGATATTGTGATGTGTCTGGATGAAATTGGTGAAGCTGATCCCGCCCATGTTGGTAAGGCAATCTATCACCTGACGGGAGGAACGCCCAAAGGCCGAAGCCAGGAAACCGGCGGTGTCCGTAAACAGCCCACCTGGCACACTGTTATTTTATCGTCTGGCGAAAAAACGATAGAAGCCACCATGAAAGAAGCAGGCCAGCAGCAGAAAGGCGGTCAACGTCACAGGATGCCTGACATCCGTTGTGATGCATTGGAGAACGGTATTGTTGAAAACAGTTTTGGCATGGAGCCGGATAATTTTGTGCGCGAGTTCAAAATCAATTGCAGTAAGTATTATGGCGAGGCTGGCCCCCGTTTTGTCAATTGGCTGATACAGCAGATTGATATGAACGGCTATGAAAAGTTCTGTAATGACACCAAGTTACTGGTTGATGACACTGAGCAGAACCTTAAAAAAGATTTGGGCAAAGTAGGGGATGAAATTCGCCGGTTTTTGCGGCGGCTTGCTTGCGCTGGTATTGCCGCTTATTACGCGAAGCAGGCGGGTATCCTGGACTGGTCCCTTGATGAAGTTTACACGGTTTTGAATTTCATTCGGGATTTGTGGATGACTGAAATGGGGGATGATATTCGGGAGACTGACAGAGCCTTAGCGTATTTCAGGCAGCAATTAATATCGAAGTCCAGTTGCTTTATGGAGTTGGATAGTGAAAGGCGTCCGTTAGTGCTTCATGGTTTCCGTAATTACAGTTTTATTATGGTGTTACCTAGCGCCATGGATGAATTGTGTGGGCAGTTTTCCAAGCGTACCGTTATTGCGGAATTGATTAAGCGTAATTATTTGCAGCAATCGGAAGAAAAAGGAAAGGTCAGTAAGAAAACACCGCAGATAGTCAATACGCAGGAACGGCCACGCTGTTACTGGATTCATTCATTGTTCCTTGAAGATTAATTGTTAGGATTGAATTAAATGACAACTTCAATGTCAGTATTTAACCGTTATTGTTTGAATGCGGCGGCGCTGGTTTTATCTGGCGTTAGTATCACGTTCACCGTTTTATTATGGTCCAGCCTACCGGCAGAACGCTGGGCCGGAATTATGACCGGCATTGCCGGGTTTGCTTTGGAAGTCTGCAAGTTTGTATTGATACCCACCAGTTTTATTTTGCTGAAGCAGAAACGGTTTACTTTAGGATTCCTGTCATTGATATTCGGGAGTCTTTTATTTGTGGTGTCTATTGGCGCGTCAGTGGGGTTTCTTGAAAACAGTGAGCAGAAACAGCAGAAACAGTCTGCCGTATGGGTTCAACGGCAAGCAAGCATAACATCTATTGATGAGCAAATAGCAACACTGCAACAGAATGCGGATAACGATACCAGAAACGGTTTTCGAGCCAGGGCGCTGGAAACTATGGACCGCATAGATGCATTGCGGGAAGACAAGAAACAATTGATGAATGCGCCACAGCATTCAGGTTCCTCATTCGGCGCACTGGCAAGTATCACCGGGATGGATGGTCAGCATAACCGCGCCTGGGCATGGTTGATCCTGGCGCTGTTAATCGACGGATGCGCGGTTATTGCCTGGACGATCCTGACGGATGACACTTCAGATATGCCCGAAAACGGTACAGAAACGGTCAGAAACGTACCGGAGAGAAGCGGAATGATGGTTTCAGTCACCCGTACAGACAGTACAACAGAAACAACGTCAATCCAGTTTGAGCAGTTGGACAGGGAACAGTTTGAAACCATACGGAAACGATTGCTGGCGGGGAAATACGGTAACAATCCCAGTATCCGGGGAGTGATGAAAGCGGAAAGCATTGGTTATCCCAAGGCGGCGGAAGCATTCAGCATTTTGGAGGATGAGCAGCTGATTGTTAAAGCCGCTAAAGGTTATCGTTTAATTGAATAGGAGAGGGGCTATTATGCCCCTTGTATGGTGGTATTTATGTTTGTTGTTAATCAAGAGTTGTTTGATAAATTGTCCAGTCTTGATGATGAGACTATTAGTTGTGTAAAGAAGGTTAGTAATAGGACGCCAATGCCGTGTTTTCATATATATGGTAATAAGGATATGCGTTTGTTTATTGATGATAAAACTATCGTTGAACATGCTAAAAATATTTATAATTTAATTATGTCTATAAAAAGCAAAGATGATGATTTAATCAGGAGTGCTGTTGTTCAGTTGAAAATGACTATTGATAGTAATCCTGATTTAAAGACTTTTATGGAAAATTGTTAAGACCGGGGTGCTTCAAACGCATGTTAGGATGCGCGGGACTATTTCGGTAAACCGTATTCTATTCATCCCCACCCCGGCGTCACTATAGTATTGCGTTTGAGGCATTTGTCAATTGTGCTATACCTGTTCGGGCAGCATCTACATTTGCCTGACAGGCAAGTTGGAAGCGGGCCATATGGCCCGTTTTTTTATGGAGGGATATTTCTATGCGGTCAATCCTGTTATGCCTGCTGGCGCTACTGTCAGCCTGTCAGCACATGAAAGGAATGACGGCTTCCGATATTCGCGCCGCCATGGACAACTGCCAGGATAATAACCTTGATGTTCTACTCTATAAACGCCCGGATAATTCTGTGGTCACGATACGCTGCTATCCGAAATCTGAGCAGATCGGTAAGACGGTGACGCTGGTTCCCAGAATGCCAGCCAGTATGTTGAAATTTCTTTATGAAAAGCTGGATGCGCCACCGGAAGCATTAATGAAGTTTTCGAACTGATTTACATATCATCATAAGAATAATCACATTCTAAACAGGTTGTTCTATATATTGAATCACCGTTCATATAAAAGCTGATGTCAGCTTGAGAGCATGTTTCTTCATTGGGTGGAATGTTGGCATCTCTAATGCATTCCACTGTATGTTCAGTGACTTTGTCGCATGCCTCACAGAATTGTTTGGTAGTTCTCATGATTCATTAACCTTTGTTACATTGGTTGAATAGCGATTGCCAAATGGTTGATACATACGTTGCCTGATGTATTGCGTCATCTAATGCTTTATGTTTTACACCTTTGAACGGTAATTTATGTTTTGGATCAATGTCTAGAATTGATCTGCCAATTTCTACCATTGTTCTGACGTCGCGGTTATTCCAGTGTTTCCATGGTGCAGGCATCCCGCAAATATCAAAGGCACTTTTCAGAATGACATTATCGAAAGTTGCACCATTACCCCACACCTGGACGGTATCAATGATATCTAGCGGGATGAAGTTTTTAAAATCGTATAGGGCTGTTGTTAATTGTTCCCCTTCTTCAGTAAACAATGTTCTGGCATCGCTAGACTGGCGTAACCACCAGGCAACTGTAGCGGCATCCATTTCAAGGCCAGCATTTATGCTGGATTCAAGGGAGATTTTCCGGGAGAAAGTTTCACCGATCTTGCCGTTGCTGGGATCAAAGTAACATGCGCCAATTTCAACGATGGCAGCCATGTTTCCTTTTCCCATTGTTTCCAGATCAATCATTAAGTTATGCATACTTATAGTCTCATCTAAAAATGAATGATGCCTAGTTGCTTATTCCTAAAGCTGTTATTAATTCGTCAATAATGTTTTTTGCAATCGCGCTATCACACTTAAATATTTCTTTGCATGTGGCATTGCTGTCATCATTGAATAAGAAATCCACACCGTTGAGTTCATCAAGTGGTTTCATTGCACCGCACCAAGAGCATTTATAAAGTTGCTTTTGCTGTTGTTTCATAGTTTCACCGTTTTGTTATCAACTGATGCCCATGTCGTCTAACATCATTTCAGTGGTGTAATCGCCAGGTTTCTTTGCAAGTTCGCCATTCCATCCTGTCAGCATCAAGATAACTTCCCTTTCCCATGAGCCTGGCCGACGGACGCCAGTGGATAGTGAGTTACAAATGTCTGTTAAGAAGTTGGCCAGTAACGGGCTGAAATTTTTATTCTGCCTACACCAGCCGTCAGCTATATCGTTATCAGCTTCAAGGGTTTCTTCATGCCGCTTCAGGGAGTAGGCCAATGCTTCCAGTAATTTGTACGTTTCTGGATGCAGTGTTAGTTCGAGAGTAATGGGCTGTTCTTTCTGTTCCATGATCCGTTACCTAATGCAGAAGCGGGCATTAAGCCCGCTTTGTTAGTTTGCTGCCCTGTTTTGGTGGGCTGGTTCTGTTTGCAAAACATCCTCAGCCGCAAGCCATGTATCCCCGACCAGCACCCGTCTGATTACGCCAGCTTGTTTCTGGACGCCGCGAATCACACCGGCTGGGCATTCATGACCGATCATGGAAACCTGTTCATGCTCATCCGAGAAAAGTACGTTGGCCACTCTGGCCACTTGCTTGAGCAGGTTTTCCTTGTTGTCTCCGATAATTGTGTTCATTACACGGAGGTCTTTGTCGCTAACTGAAGACAGCATTTCTAGCGCGGTGATGCACTCACCAAGTACAGCCAGGTTCATGGGTAAAGCTCCTAACAAAACATTGAAGTAGGGGATTCGCAATCCCTTGATGCGGATACTAATAGCAATTGATTTGCAAGGCAAGAAAAAACGATTACAAATCCCTTTATGCAGGTGGTGTCCCCGCACCGGGGGGCATGGGGATAGGTTGTCCCCGTACCGATGATTAATTAAAGCATTGATAAATAAGGGATAAATATATATTTGTCCCCTTGTCCCCAATGCCCCCATAAATTTAACCCCTATATAAAGAGATACCATATATCAATGCCGATTATTGATTCCCAAACCACTCGCGCGTATAGGCTATTTATGAAGGGGACAAAGGGGACAGGGGGACAAAATGAACACAATAACTGGCGTAATCCCTTTATATGTTGAGTTTTCGTATGGGATTGCTTGTCTTATGGTTATTTTTCTATGGGGACAGAATGGGGTCATGATGGGGGCAGTCCAGAATTCAGGGGGGCAGAAGGTAGAAAACTGTATAACCGTCCGAATGTAGCTATGATATGTACATTGATGAGGCTGGCAGGCGCTGTCAGCCAGGTATTCAAGAGGTTTCAAAATGGCTGCGACCCACGGCGGCGCCCGGATGGGCGCCGGACGCCCGAAGGGCGGTGTCAGCCAGACGCGCCGCCTTATAACATCCGCTATAACACGCGGGCTGGCGGAAGCTGGCCGTCGGCGGTATCCCCAGTTGATCAGCAATAGCGACACGGAAGAAGCTGCGACACAGACAGCCGCCATGATTGTTTCCGATATGGTGGATGCCGGGCAGGGTAATGACGTCCTGAAATTACTTGTGACTACGGCTACCAAAGAGGCAACCGGGAACGATTCCGCCAGCACTGAAAACACCCTGGCGATGGCATTATCACGGTTGCCATCGGGTAGTTCAGTCCCGTTTCAGTCCCATGATGATGAGGCAGAAGCGGAAACCCGCGCCAGCACTGGCACAGAGGATGGGGGCGCACTTCCTGTACAATTAGAGGCGCTACCCAATGACACCAAAACAGGCACCTGGTTCAGCCCCCAACAATCGTTATTGAATGACGCCGATCCCGCCGGGCATCCTTCATCGTGCCCACCTGGCGAACCGGCAAGCGCGACAGATGCAAGCGGCGCGACCGCGCCAGCCCGGACGCCCGCCGCCGCGCCGCCCCCCTGCCCCCCCCCCTCCCCATCACCCCCATACTTATCAGATGGGCGCGGAAAATTTTGAAAAAATCCGATAGCCATGAACGTCCCCCAATTGGCAGTAGTACCCAATATCTGCCGACAAATGACACAAGATGAATCACTGGCCTGGTACTGGAAGGAAGGCGCAGGTGCATTGTTGTGTGGTTATAGTGAAACGGACCGGCCACTGGTGCATATGGGCTGGATGCTGGTTCGTTGGCGGTTGGATATCGTTTGTTTTGCCGTCGAAGCATTGCGGACAAAACTCACCCCCTATCAGGCCGCCATCCTGCTGGATATGTCAGATGCCCCCATAGAGTTGTATCAATTCTATGGTCAGGATGCGGACAAACCTAAACGACAATGTTTAATTCCATCCGGTCACGGATTAGGGAAAACCCGTTTGCTGGCTGTTGCCATCCTATGGATGTTAATCACGCGGATGTACAGTTTCACACTTTGCACTGGTCCCAGCGCCGCCCAGCTTACCGGACGACTATGGTCAGAGGTCAGGAAATTATATCGACGCTTGAAAACCTACTGGCCGGATATTGCCAGGGATTGGGAAATACAGGGAGAGAAGATTACCCACGTCAACCCGGATTATGGTGACTGGACCGCTGTTGCCAGGACCGCCCGCCCTGAAAAACCGGAAGCCCTGCAAGGCGCCCATGCACTGGATGAAGACGACGCAGATGGTCAACTGGCCGCCATATTCGGGGATGAGTTCATCCCCCAGGCAACCGGCGGCATATTGGTCATCATTGAGGAAGCAAGCGGGGTAGATGACAGCATACGCCAGACGCTTGAAGGCGCATTATCGGAAGAAGGCGCCAGACTGCTGGCCCCCGGAAACCCGACCCGCCCGGATGGCTGGTTTGCCAATGACCTGGAAAAAACCAACCGTTACGCAGTCCACAAACTGGACTGCCGGGATTCCGACCGAAGCCGCACCTATTCACTACCCTGGCGCGATACCGCCGGGAATATTCATCACCTGACCATAAACGGCTTTGTATCACCTACCTACTGGAACAATATTCTTGAGGAATGCGACGGGGATGAAGACGCAGATTATTTCCGAGTACGGGTAAAAGGAGAGGCGCCCAGAAGCGCCTTTGAAGCCTGCATTAAAACCCACTGGATAGAAGCGGCCCAGAACCGACAGTCAGACAACGACAGCCAATATCAACCCGTTGTCATAAGTCTTGATTTCGGTCTGACATCGGACAAGCATGGATTGGCCGTAATCCAGGGGTTCAACATGCTGGACGGACAGGAATGGTTATGCAAGCAAGACCCGGAACAGATCACCCTTGAAGCCGCACACAAAGGCATTGACGCCCAGAACCTGTTTAACGCCCGCTACATCATAGGCGACAGTAACGGAGTAGGGCGCGGTGCTATGGAATACCTGACCAGCTATTACCGACAGAACAATCCGTCAGTCAAGGTTATCCATTTCAATGCCGGTGCTGGCGCAATGGATCGCAAGCGATATTACCGCCGCCGGGATGAAATGTGGCACAAGTACGGACGGGAATGGCTCGCTAATCCGCGATGCAGTTTGTTGAACGTTCCCGGACTAAAGACCCAGCTGACAGCCCCCGGCTATCACGAAGACACCAGCAACCGGATATTCGTTGAATCCAAGAAAGATTTGAAAAAGAGGGGCATACCGTCCACCAACCTGGCCGATGCTTTGCTGCAAGCCCTGATGGTGCATATCCCGTCTGAACCCGTAGAGAAACAACCGAAAGAAACCAGCACACTGCCCGCTATTTTCGCCAAACACTTTAAACGACTGCGCCGCTACAGGGAAAACCGGAGTTACATTCAATGACCAACTACCATATGACCAGTTTTGAAACGACCGATGGTATCAACGTCAGCTATTGCTATACACGGCAAGCTGTTACGGATATGAAAAAAAACAAAATGCCGGATGAAGATCACCTGTTTGTCAGAAGTGCGAAAACCAATAGCAGCTTACAGCTGGAAGAAAACGACTTTGAGGTAGAAGCCATTGAAGATTTCAAATCCAAGATCAAAGAAGGGGTTTTGAAATGAAAATCACTGATGATACCTGGCGTAAACGCATCCAGAGCGCCCGCGCCCGGCGGGAACCTTTTGAATCCGTATGGCGCGAATATGCCCGGCTGCATTCGGAAAGCGAGACGGCGATCATGGTCAACAAAGGTGATACCCCGATAGAACTTCCGTCCGGCGATATCGTCAAACTGGGACTGGTTTTCCGCAATATTGAACAGACCATGGGCTACCTGGAAATGGACGATATCGGCATCACTGCCCGCGCCACCAGTTACACCCGACCACTGGATAACATAGACACCAATAACGAAGCAGTAGTTGAACAGGCGATATATGACAGCATGACAAACAGCGGGTTGACCGGCGGCCCGGAAAAAATTGACCGCATGAAGCTGGACGCCCTGCTAACCGGCCATGCCATTAATTTCAGTTGGTGGAAAGTGGTAGAAGAAGATGTCGAAACGGATTTCATCCCGGAACTGAAGGAAACCGATACCGGCACATTGGAACCGATCCTGGACAAAAACGGGGAACCGAAAGGCAAAACCATTTATGAAACCCTGCCTGTATGGGAAGGTATTTCCGATGAGCGAATCAGCCCACTGGATTTTCTGGTATCCAGTACCGCCAGCAGTATGGATGAATCCCATTGGCTTGGCTTTGAACGCATTGTCAGGCTCAAGGAGCTAAGGCAAGACCCGCGTTATGAGGATCGTTTACCGAAAAACCTGAAAGGCGGTACGTTTGTCGTCAAGACCCTGAATGGTGAACGCGGCCCCGGCGGTACAGATTTTTATATGGAAAAATCCATCCGGGTAATTACCGTCTGGGATCGTGCCAACCGTGAACTTCTGACGTTCATTGAAACTGATGATCACCAGGGCAAAAGCAATACTGAAGACAGCGCCGCATTCACCCGCATTAGCCAGGCGCCATTCCCTGTACGTTTTGATAATCCGGCAGACAGCCCCTTTGCTTTTTTCATACCGATCCCGGCGGCAGACCATCCTTTTGGTATCAGCCAGGTTGAACATATCCGCAATCCTGCACTGGAGTCAGATATTTTAAGAACCCGATTTGCTAACCAGACCGGCAAACAAAAACGTTTTCTGGCATACGATAAAAACAAGGTTGATCCTGATAGTGTGGACCAGGCATTGACCAGCAAAAACACGCTGGAAGCCATCGGGCTGGATGTGCAAGACGGCATGGACCTGTCACGATTATTCAAGGATATGCAAACCGGCAATCTGCCCGATACTATCCTGACGGCGGCGGCACAGGCTGAGGATACTGTCAGAAAAAACAGCGGTGTAGCGGAAACGCCTTTTGGCGGCACAGAAACCGCCACCGAATCCGAAAACCAGATGATGATAGGCCAGGCCCGCGTCAACCGGAAACGTAACAAGCTGTTTTCGTTCCTTCAAACCATTGCCCAGAATCACCTGGCGTTTTTACGCACTTTTGCCCCGTCCGGCTCACAAATACGCATTACCCTGGCCGATGGCGCCGACGCTGTTTTCAACTATGGCCGCGAAGCCTTCCAGGGAACCTTTAACCTGAAAGTGGAGCCGGGCGGCGGACCATCCGCAATCAGCCCGGTACGTCAGAAAATGCTGATAGAAGCCATATCCATTGTTGGCCAGAACATGGGACCGAAGGCCAGCCTTATGCTTTATCGTGAAGTATTGACCCAGCTGGATATCCGCAACGTCAACGGTATTCTACAGGCGGCGCGGGAACATTTACTCGGCGGTCCGCAACCCGGCCCCGGCGCCCCCGGACAGTTGCCAGGCATACCGGAACCCGGCGGCATTACGGATATGCAGCAATTGAGCAACGCCACCAACGTCATGCAGTAGGGACATGGTTATCAACCTGAAAGAACACGCCACGTTGATCCTGTTCTTGCTGCAATTCATCGTATTAACGCCATTGGCTTTCTACGTTTCCAGTTTTCTGCATGACTACCGGGAATTCAAGAAATATACACAAAGACGGCTTGAGCAATGCGCTACCTATGAGCAGTTGAACAGCCGCATAGAACCAATCTGGCAATTACTGATCGAGAAAGAGAAAAGTGACTGACAACAGCATGAAGACGACAGAACAAACCAGGGCGGAAATGCTGAGTGCCATTCAGCATCTTGAACGTCAAACGCGGTATATATGTGTCCAGTTAAGTCGTGATCCCGTTTTCAACCCCCGTTGTGTCGCTATCGGACGAACCAATTTACAACAGGGGCTGTTATGGCTGAAGGAATCCTTGTTTGCGAATGATGACCCGTTTGATCATACGCCACCATCCTAATTGCATAGGATACCTGTTTCAGTACATTGCCCCTGTACAGCGCCCATTAATCATTTGTCCATAGCAGGTTTTATGGCGTCCTGATTTTGGAATGATTGTGCCATGACAAACACCATTGATCACAGAACCTACACATTCGTCAGCGGTGTAAACCTTGCCGGATTTATCCCCTTGTAACGTCACAGGCCGGGATTTTCGGCTGCTGTTCATTTCCTGCTGAATACGCTGCTGGATGCATTGTTCAGCTTCAACACCCGAATAGGCAGCCTCACAGGCAGAGCGAATCATTGTCAGGTGTTTTTCGGCAGCCCATTGACCCATGGAATGGCATCCATAAACCGGACTGATAGCAACAGCCAGAATAAGCCAGCGCATAACAACTACCCCGAACTACGCATAACATCCGCGCACTTTACAGCCAGAATCACTTGTATACAAAGTCAACGCCTTGACTTACAGCAAAACCCCCATACATTTGGTGACATGAAATCTACAAATGATCTAAACTCCGAAAGTGTGGATTCTCTGGATTCCACGGCTACGCAGAACGACAGGGAAACGAAGACTTCCGCCCCGAATGATTCTCAGAACCCCGATCAATCAGGAGCGGAACCTTCCGAATCCGTCAGTCTGGCCGAACTGGTCAGCGCCGCCATGGACAAGGCGACTGGTAGCAATGACAGCTCACAAGGGGATGCTGAATCACCGGAAGGGCAAGCGCCCGCCGATCAGGGCGGGGACAGCACCCAACAGGCGGACAGCGACAGTAACGGCGGGGCAAGCGGCAACAGTGACAGCACCCTGAATGTCGATACACCTCCAGAGAACTGGCCGGAAGAACGGCGCGGCGACTTTGACAAGCTGCCCACCGAAGGACGCAAGCTGCTGCTGAATATCTATGGCGATATGGAGCGCGGTTTGCACGACAGTTTTCAAAAACTGGCAACTCAGCGTAAGGAGCTGGAAAACCGTTTTGGTTTAAGCGTTGACGACATGCAGACCCTGGCCAACCGAGTCAGGGAATTCCGGGACGATCCCGCCAGGGTGCTGGCGGAACTGGCGGATGAAGCTGGCATAGATATTTTTTTCAACAGGCCGGATGACGCCATCCCGGAGTTTGACACCCAGGAAGACATGCTGAAATGGCTGCGGGAAGACACCCAGCGACAGGCCCGGCAAACCGCCATGGACCAATTCAAGGCCCAGCGCGAGGAGCAGGGCAGGGCGGACACCCGCCGCAAGCTGGAACAGGAGTTTACCCAGTGTCATGAACAGCATCCCGATATGGTCAATCATCGGGAAGCCATCATCGAAAACATAGCCGCCTATAACCTGCCCGTTGAACAGGCGTATAAGCTGGCTACCTGGGAAGGCATGACGAAGCTGGTCAGCGACGCGCAACAGCTGAAGCAGGAACGGGACAAGGCTCAAGCCGAACTGGAGCGTTACCGCAAAACCCTGACCATGCCGCCGGGCAAAAGCGAAGGTTACACCGGCAAGTCTAACGGCCAGGGCGGTGATATGTTTGAAAACGCCTGGAACCGCGCCCAGCTGAAACGCCAGTCACAGTAATGGTGTAAACAATGGCAACCGTTGACGGGCATCCACGCCGCCATGACCTGCCGCTATTCGGCGGCACCCAGGATACCGAGGATATGTTCCTCGCCACAATGTCAGAACTGGATAAAGACATTGTGAACCAGCTGAAAGTTGATCACCCGTTATGGGAATACCTGCAAACCAATAACCTGATTAAATACCAGAGTGATATTTCCACGGATATCACCATCCCGCTACTGGACAAGCCCAACGCCACGGTCAAAGATTTCACCGGCTACGATGACGCCAACCTGACCCCTACGGACGCCACCAGTGAAGCCCGTTACCTATGGGGCCATATCGCTGGCACCCAGATGTACAACCGGGAAGAAATGGTAAAGAACTCGGGTAAAAGCCGTCTGCTGGACCTGATTGAAATCAAGACATTGCAGCTAAAGGAAAGTGTCAACAACCACTTTTCAGAAAAGCTGATGGGCGACCAGGACAGTGACGGACGATCCATCATGGGTATCAAACGGATTCTGACCGTTGATGTCGCATGTGGCGGAATTGATCCGACGAAAACCGGATTCACCTATTGGAATCCGCAAGTCGCCCTGAAGGATGAGGACGCAGAAACCAAATATTCACTGGCGGAAACGAATGATCTACGCGCCGGATTGCGTAAACTCCGCCGACTCTGCACCAAGAACAAAATGTCACCGGATGTTTTCTTTATGGGCGAGGATGTATGGGACGCCCATTGCCACTTTGTCGAAGGCAAAAGCCAGGTGCAGCTGACACCAGAGCAGGCCCAGAAGTTTGGCGGCTTTGAAATGCTGATAGATAACGGAAAAGTGTATATCTATGACGAGGAACTACCGGCAAAAACTGCCTGGGCATTGAACTTCAAGAATGGCGCGGTGCAGCTGCGGATTCACAAGGATACCAATTTCGCGTTCCAACCCTGGGAGAATACCAGCGGAAAAATTCAGACCAAGCACCGGCATTGTCTGTTATATGCAGCCACCGTCTGCCGGAAACGGAACCTGAATGGTTCTATTGAATTTTCGTAGTGTTTTTAGTCACTTTACGCTACGAAATTGGCCGTTATTTATCGGGTAAGTGAAGCACTGTTTCTACCCCGTAGTGCGGAGCGATTCAACGGCAGGCGCTACTACCCCCCCATGTAGCACCGTTTTTTCATAACAGGAACCGGCGGCATGATCGAACCCGACTACCCCAAGCCAGACCCGGACCGCCCGAAACGGATAGTGACAGACGTCATTAGTCTCCTGAAGCTCAACGACAACGAGCGCAACCGCACCATGGCCGCCGCCTGGCTCAAGCATGTACTGGTAAAGGCCCGCCAGACCAGCAAGTTGCCATGGTGGTTTCAGCGCCGACTGTTCTGCTGTCTGGCGTATCCGGGCCAGGATGTATTCGATTTACAGGGGGATAAACTGGAAGCCATCCTTGCCGTTTATTGCCCCATGAAGTTAAATCAGAAACCTGCCAGTTATATCATTGAACACCGGGCAGCCTCCGCCATGGATAACCTGGCCAATTGCGGCGAACCCGCCTGTTATGCCCAGCATGGAGGACGTTTGCATTTGTGGCCAGCGCCGGAAAAACCTTATCCTTGTCAGATAACCTATACCGCGCCAATTACGCCGGAATGCATCCCGTCCAGTTGGGAAACCATAGTGATAGACGGCATCATTGGCATGTATGGCCGACATTTTGATTCCAGTGGTCTGCTGGAAGACGCCGCCGCTTTTGTTGAGCGTTTCTATTCGGCATTGAAACAGGATCGTGATTGTAACAACCTGGATGTCATCAAGTGCGATAAAGATCCCGCATTGCCCGCCATGGCAGGTGACAGTATTTCCAGCGCCTGGCTACAGATAAACTCAAGCGCCTACGAATCGGAAATTATCCGCCCCGCTTACATAGATGAACCCGGCGCCATGCAAATCCGACCGGACAGGGATAATACCCACCTGGCGCAACACGGTACGCCATTCGCCCAGATTCCGGGGGAACGTCAGCCATGACAGATAAAAGCACTTTCCCCATAGACAAGGATGAAATGCTGGCTGCATTTGCCGATGGCCGGATACCCAGCGCCTATTACTGGCAATCACTGATCAATGGCATGTACAACACCGCCACGGATGTAGCGGACCTTGAACAGAAACACCAGGAAGTCATCCAGTATTACAACTACATACTGGAGATAAACGATACAATCACGGCCAACTATAACCAGGTCGAAATCTGGCATGGTGAAGTGGATGCCTGGCAACAAACAGTCAGCCAGAACACCGCCATTACCGAGGCCAACAAAAACGCCTCTGAAACCCTGAAAGCGGATACGGAAGCTGCCGCCGCCAGTGCCGCACAATCGGAACGCAATGCCGGACAACAGGCAACAACAGCCACGTCAGAAGCAACCAAGGCAACCAAGGCAAAAACCGATGCTGAAACTGCCGCCGCCAACGCCGCCGCCAGCCAGCGGGCATCGGCTGAATCGGCGGGGCAGTCATCGGCATCCGCCAAGACTGCCTCTACCGCATCCATCACAGCAAATCAGGCAAAGGATAGTGCCGAAACTGCCGCCGCAGACGCGCAAGCCAGTAAAATCAACGCCCAATCATCTGCCAGCGCAGCAAGCTCCAGCAAGGATGCAGCCAAAAATTCCGAAACCCGAGCCAGCAACGAAGCAGACCGTAGCAAGCTGGAAGCGGATCGTAGTCATGATGAAGCCGATCGTGCTGAACATGCAGCCAATAGTATTACGGATATACCTGATCAAACCGGCCACAAGGGACAGTTCCTGGCAACCGACGGCACCACAGCTGACTGGCAACCGATCCCGGAAGAATTGCCGTCACAGGCTGGTAATGCTGGCAAGGTATTATTCACCGATGGCGAGAATACCGGATGGCATGGGGTCAGTAATCCGAACCTGTTGATTAACGGGGATTTTAGTGTCTGGCAGCGTGGTATTACACGTTCAGATAATTCAGGTGATCATTATCTGGCGGACCGATGGAAAACATGGATGTCTGGCACCATGCAGACAGTTAGCCAGCAATCCTCTACAAATAATACACCTACAAGCTCAAACTATTATTTTCATGTTTCTGGAGGGGCTTCGGATTCAGTTATAGGTATATGCCAGCTCATAGAAAACGGTATAAAACGGCTTGCAGGCAGAACGCTTACTGTTAGTTTCAATATCTCGAATGGCGGATTTGGAATGGATTGTAGTTTGCGTGGAGGTTTTGGAGGAGAAAATTACTCTGTACTTTACGCCATTACACATATTCCGGGGAGAGAAAATTGGTTTCGACACTCGGTTACTTTCACTGCGCCTAATGCAAACTCAATACCTGATTCAAAAATTGGGATTTATCTTGTTATCGCTAATGGCGCAAACCCTTTTTCACTTTCAGATGTAAAACTAGAATATGGGTCTATCGCCACTCCTTTCATTTCTGATGATTCCGCGACGAACCTGTTGAAGTGTAATCGATATTATTACAGCAGGGAAATTAAAAATTATAGTTTAGCTATATGGGCAAATGGTACTGCATTTACAACTATACCCCATATCGTTACGATGCGAACCATCCCTTCTATCATGGCACTTAGCGGTGGGGATAATTGTTATGTTTTTCCTAATATTGGTACGTCATATACCAAAGGAATTACTTCGTATTCTTCTACCGATGAAAATTCATTTATGGTTAATACCGATACACATTCTGGCAAGTTAATTAATTTGAGCATATACGGTGTGTATGCTTTTGATGCCGAACTTTAAGGGGAAATTATGTACCAATTAACCGAGTCTGGCGTCCGGAGAATAGAAGACAACACTTTCATCCCTGAATGCGAAGACAATCGCGATTGGCAGGAATACCAACAATGGCTATCTGAAGGCAATACGCCACTACCCATGGACAATCCAGATAATTATTTAACCCTTGTTGTTAACAATGGCATTGCCCGCAAGCAACGCGAATTAAACCGGCTTGCAGATACTGATCCACAAGCCGCACTGAAACAACTGATAGCACAGACAGGCTGAACCAATGGCACGATATATCTATGACGCAAGCACGCCCATAGGCCAGATTCTGGCGGAAGGCATCAACAGCTGCAACGAAGCGGTTTACAAAATGGAACGCGCATCCAGGGCAGTGACTGAGATGGGCGACAATGCCCAGACCGAAATGGGCATAGTGCCAGAGGAATACGCCAATTTCCGCAATCGCCTGAATGACTTGAACAAGGCATTGCAGGGTGAACCGTTTACAACCCAGCTGCCACGATTTGACCAGGGCTGAACCATGCCAAAAGCACTTGATGAACTGGTCAGTAAACTGAAGTCACAGGGTTATGACAATGATTCCGCCTGGGCTATCGCCACAGCCCAACTGAAAAAGTCGGGCAAGCTGAAATCATCGTCATCCGGGAAAAAAGGCAACCCGGCCAGGAAAAAATCCCGTTGACCTATGTTTACCCTGACCTATACACCGGATGCCTTCAGGGAAAGCCTGAATTTCATCCCTGTCACCAATGACCGGCTGGAAACCCGTCCCGGCGCCATGCAGCTATTGGACGGCAATATCAACCGCGCCATAGGCTGGAATAACGCCGTTGTATTCCAGCGTTACGGACAGCTGACCATCTGGCATGTTCTGGAAAACGAATTTACCAATGTTGAACCCAGCACCCAGCTAAACGGGACGGTTTACCAGGCACTGACCGGCTATGGTGATCGCCAGGAACGCATGTACGTCGCCAGTGGCAAGGATGTTTTTTATATCTGGCGCAAGCCGACCGAGGAAGGGGAAACCCAATTGTATGAGGCGGTTTATTTTGAAAATGAAATTCTGAATGAGTCGGAAGAACCTTTTTCCTTGCCCCGCGCCCGCCAGGTTGTCACCTGGCGTTCCCGTTTATGGGCATCGGACGGCAGCCATATTATTTACCATACCGAGAACGACAAGCCCCATGCCTGGGACCCAATCAACGCCATGCAATTCCAGTCCGGCAAATTATCAGACGTTACCGCGCTATGCCCCCACGGCAATCAGCTGATAGTGGCGACACCGGGCAGTTTATGGACTGTTACCGGCACATCGAAATATAACTGGCAGCTACAACAGATTGTCACCGGCCATGGCGCAGTATCCGCCCAGGCATTGGCCAGCGACGGGAGCCGCCTGTTCTACCTGGATCGTTATGGTTTGTTTGAATTGGGCAACCCGAAACCCCTGTCAGCCCCCATTGAGAATATTTTTTATACCCCGGACAGCGGCGCCGAAATCCTGCTGGACCCTGGCGGCGAACTGCTATACCTGCTGATTGATAAACGATTGTTTGTCTATAACACCACAGTCAAAGACTGGGGCGAAATCGACGCCCGTCCGAAAGGGCTGGTGATTGTGGGCAATCGTGCAGGATGGTATGGCGAGAATGGTTTATGGCTGATGACTACCCGTTACGCCCCGGATACTGACCTGAAGGGAAACCGTACCAGAGTAACCGGTAAGCTACGCACCTGGCCAAGCCAGCCTAATCCCTTTGGTATGGCCAGCCTGAACCGGGTTTTCATGAGTCTGGAAGGCATGGAAAACAATACCATCGACTTCAGTGTGTATGCCGATGAGAACAGCCCTGCCGGTATATCGGACCAGTACCCGACATGGCGCACCGAACCGCGCAAGCTGCAAGTCGGCCCGGATACGTTGATTTATGAAAAATCAGAACGTGTAGCCGTTGAGGCGCCGGTCAATTTGTCAGATTACCAGTTTGAACAGGAAATCAGGACGGAAGGCTACCTGAAAATTCATACTGTCAAACCGGATTACTACTTTACCGAGAGGACATAGAACATGGCTGGTATTGTCCTGGACCCCGTAAACAGCGTAGAGGATATAGAACGCAATCTGAAACGGCTGAATGAGGCCATTGTCGCCATGCAAGGCGGCAGTATCGCCATGGAAAATATTGTGGGCTATGAAAATCTGGCAACCAAAGATGACCTGTCCGACGAAGTAAAAAGCCTGCAAGAGCGCCATGATTACCAGATAGGAGACTTATATTTATCGCTGGACAAGGAAAATCCGAAAGAAAAACTCGGTTATGGCGAATGGGAACTGGTAGCCAATGGTAAAACGCTGGTTGGTGTAGATACTAAATTCTTATCGGATGGCGCGATTGACCCCGATTATGAGGCTGATGAAGATTTTAAAGCCCCTGAAAAAAGTGGCGGCGCTAAAGAAGTTACATTGACCATTGAACAAATACCACCCCATTCCCATGAATGGGAAACGTATGCATATCGCCCCGATGGTAGTGGTGGATGGCAGGCATATTCACCAACAGCACAAGCCGGAAATATAACTGGAAATGCTACAAAAGAAACAGGCGGTGGAAAACCATTCAACAATATGCCCCCATACTACTGCACTTACATCTGGAGACGCACCGCATGAGCGAACAACTGCCGGAATTTTCCACTCGCCGGATAGATATCAGCATCCGCGCCAATACTCCGTTCATCATCGAACATGCCCTGAACCGGCTGGCCAATGGCTGGCTGATTGTGGATACTGACGCCCCGGTGACAGTCTGGCGTAGCGGCGAGAATACGACAGACCTGCTGGAACTCACCGCTGACAGTGACGCCAATATCGGGATAGTGATTTTGTAACCTGTACGTTTTAAGTGCCTATACAGGCATCGAATACATGCCCTCACTAATACGTTGTTTCAACAGATAACCTTCCAGCATCCAAATTTTCTCGCGGGCATTTTCTCTAGAGATTTTGCGCCCAAGTTCTTCATCGAAATTTTCAGGGCTGGCGCAAGCACTGTAGCCAATGGTAGTAAAACCGTTTTTAAGCGTCAGACAACACACTGTCAGGCAGGAGTCATCAAATACATGGTATTGCGCTTTGACAATAACATCATCAATCATGGCTGGCGAAAGACGCGGAGCCGTTAGCCCCTTTTCCTGTATTTCTTGTTCAATGGCTTGTTCATTCATTATCTGTACCTTGATTCGTCGATTTCTGCAAAAAGCACCGTATAAACTAGACTAAACATCGCAAAAAAAGGATACCATATCACCAGAGAGCGTTGTCTATGGCCACCCAGACTGCACAAGTCAAACCGGAACCCGAACCGGATTTTGCACCGGACCCGTCTGAATCCGTCCCAAAAAGTCCTGAATCTGAAAAGCAACCCCCCCGCATAGCAGACTTGACCGGCATAACCCCCATTTGCTGGCCGGGCAACGCCCCGGTATCCATCGCCACGCAATACTGCAACGTCCACAAACTGAACCTGGAGCCGGGCCAGTCCGGTTTGTTTTTGGCCACGCCCGATGGATTTGTGTTTGAACGTATTGATGTTCATGCGGTCCGCGCCGTCGAACATCCGCTGGAGATTCAGTTGCATCTTGGAGATGACACGGAACTCGGCACATTTTCCCTCAAGGGTGAAAAATCGGTCTGCAAGACGATCAGCAAGCTGAAGCCAGGCAGCCTGTTAAGCAAGATGAATATCTTTATCCGCAACCTGGGCAAGAAAAAACCGGAAGGCGGCGGACGCCTTGCCATTACCTTTCACGGCTACCTGATAGAACCCTGGCGTTAATATGAGACGTTACCGCCATGAGAAATCGTGCAGATGAAATTATCTACCTGATCCGAACCCATCCCGGCTATGGTTTCCGCAATGTTCCCGTCAATATCCTGATTCCGTTTATCCGTTATGAATGGGAGACGGAACGCTGGGTAATGATCACGGAGAAAAACGGCAGGATTCTGGGCTGGGTAAGCTGGTATCACTTTGACAAGCCCAGCTTGAAGAAAGTGAAGGATATCGGCCTGATTCAATGCTTCATGCAAAAAATCCCCCTCAAGCCAGGCCCGCATGTTTACCTGGCGAATTGCATTATCCAACAAGACGCCCCGCCGGACGTTTGCCGCAGACTCTACCAGATGGCCAGCAATGCAACCGCCGGATTCGCGGAAACCATTAACGCCCATATGTGTAACCGGCAAGACGGCCATTCCCGCTGGATGAGCCACCCGATACGACAGACAACCGCGAGGATGTACGCATGAGCATAGGCGGCGGCAGTAGCAGCAGTGAAAGCAGTAGCAGTAGTTCCAGCCGACCCACGACGCCGGGGGAATTGGAAGATTATTTTAACAAGCTGAATCAGATATCAGGCGGAAAACTGGGCAGCTGGGCAACCGGCGGTACACAGCAAACCCATTACAATCCATTGACGCAAGGCCAGCTTCAGGCATTGGGCGGCGCTGGCGCTACCCAGAAAGCCACCATTACCACCAACCTGGAAGACCAGATGAACCAGATCGGCGCTGACAGCAGCCTGACTTATGCCCAGAGACAGCGATCCGGTCAACTGGCCAACCAGGAAGCCACAAAGCAATTGAATGCCGTTGATAAGGAAGTCGAGGCGGCAATGTCAGCATTAGCCAGTCAGGAAGCCATGCGGCAATACCAGAGCCAGGCTGCCAATGCCCAACTGACACGGGAAGACCTGGCGTTACTGTCTCAAATATTCTTTGGCGGCAAAGGGCAATTCTCTGAATCATCATCCAGCAGTGGCAGCGACAGCTGGAATGCAAGTGTTGGATTAGGGTGAATAAATATGTTTTTTAACCTCAATCCCGGCAAACAAAATGTTACTGGTCAGCCTTCCGGCAATAACTGGTATCAAAATACTGCCCTGGGACAATTTGCCCAACAAAATCAGGACAAAGCGACCCAATGGTTTAACAACACGCCTATCGGCCAGGACATTGGCAAGCTAAGGGATTATGGCAGGGGACTGGTTAAACAGGGAGAAGACTGGTTTTTAAAAAACACTTTGCCAGGACAGGCGGTAAATGATTATCGGCAAGGCATACAACAATCTTTGCAGAGTGGGCTGGACCAGAGCCGCCAGCGATATATGACGGAACTGAATGGTATTTATGACAGTACGATGAAAAAACTGGGGCTAATGTAAATGGGCTTTATGAATGCTTTAGGCCGAACCGTTGGTGAATTGCGCTCCGGTTTGAGAATGCCCTACCAGGAAGATATAGCGCAGCTGGAACTGGAAAAATTACGCCAGGCAGCTGAGGAAGCCGCCGATCTGGTCATGAAGCGTTCCCAGGCGGAAAATCCACAAATCCCATTACGCAAACAGACCTGGACGCTTGGCGATGAGATCAAGCGTATCCAGGCATTCAAACGCGCCGGTATTGATCCAGATGCTTTAACAACGGGTAAAAAAACTCGTGCTGAAGCGGATATTGCGGAACGGCAGGCTAAAGCATTCAGCGAGGGAGTCAGCAAGATAACCAGCCCTTACGCACTGGCGGCACTGGGATTAGGCAAGGATGTTAAACCCATAGCGGAATCCGGCGGCGCTTTTTTCCGCCAGTATGATCCCGATAATTTCATGACCGGCCAGATGACACCGGAAAGCCAGGCCAAAATCGGGAAATACAAAGCGGAAACCGAAACAGAGCAGTTTGAAACCAAAAAAGCGCAGACAGACCTGGCCGATAAAATTATCCGGCTGGGAGTTGCCAAAAACTTTTTTGAAACGGCCACAGACCCGCTGTTATTAATGGATGCCGCCCAGGATAAAGCGGTATCTGATACCAAGGAAATCGAATATACCGGCAAGGATGGCAAGACACACCAAGGAATGATGACCCGGACACCATCCGGCGGTTATGTTGTGACCGATGTCACCAAAGGCGGCGAACCGGTCATTGTACCGGCGGGAACGTCGGATGACGCTACCTTACGAAAAGCTACTCTATTGGTTCAAAGTGGCAGGGCAAAGGATATGAAAGAAGCCCTGACCATCCTTACCAGCAAGCTGACGGAAACACCGGAACAGGCATGGTCAACGATAGTCAGGGGCAATGTTAAAAATCCATTCACAGGCGACCGCTATAGTCCTAATGAAATTATGACCAATGCCTTACAGCAATGGGCCATGGAACGCCCCGGCGAACCGCTGCCACCCAACATTATGGAAACAATCAATAACCTGGATTTAAAAGATAAAGAAAAGACAGTCTTATTAACTCAATTAGAAAAATACAATGCCATGGTAAAACAGCTGCCGCCGCCAACCCCGGCGCCAGCCGCTATGCCGTCGCCAACCCCCGCGCCATCCGTTATGCCGCCGCCAGCCCCCGCGCCATCCGTTATGCCGCCGCCAGCCCCCGCGCCATCCGTTATGCCGCCGCCAGCCCCCGCGCCAGCCGCTATGCCGTCGCCAGTCCCGGTGCCAGAACCAGCCATAACACTACGCAAACCAACGCCGGAAATCATGAACAGCGCATTGGCCGCCATTGATACAGGTTCTGATCCGCTGGAAATTCGCAACGCCCTGATACAGAGCGGTTACGACATGACGCCTCATAGTGTGATACAGGATGCCATTCTGGCCATAAACATGGGTGTTCCCAGGGAAGCCATTACCCAGCGCCTGACCAAACTGGGCTATGATCCCGCCGCGTTAGCGCAGCAAGGCGGCGCATGATGCAACAGCGCCAGCATGATCCCGCCAGATTATTCGACCGGCTGCAATACGACCAGAGCGACACGCCGCAAGGCCGGACGGTGATAGATCAGCTGAAGCAGCGCCCGGTACGCCCGCCGCCCCCGGTCAATGTTCCACCGATGGAACCGGCCCCGTCGGCAGCAAGTCAGGAACCGGCGCCGGAACCCGTTGGTGTGTTTTCGGATATGCTGGCGTCAGCACCGACACAGCCATCATCGCCACAGCCATCACCGCCCACTGAACCGACCCAACCCACTGGCGGGATTTTTTCGGATTTACTGGCTAATACGCAGGGACAACCGGAAGCCCCTAACCCTACACCGGAACCGACCGGCGGGGTATTCTCTGACCTGATACCGCAACAACCAACAACAGCACAGCCAGACTTATCCCGTTACATGCCCTGGGATCAGCCTGACATTCTGCCGGAACTGTCCGCCATCGATCCCCGCGCCATTACTGCCGGATTGATAGCCGAAGAATCCGACTACGAGCAGCAATTACAGAATCGTGCTTTAGCGGAAAAAGCCCGTTTCTATGAACGCCGCATGGCTGGCCCCAAGACACCATTACCGGAACCCAAACTGCCGGAACGGGATTTTGAGACATTAGTCAGCCATTACCGTAATGGCGTTAGTTATATCCGGCCCAATGAATACAGCAAGATTCTTAACGCCATTGAAGAAGGCAACAGCACACCGGAACAGGAAGGCCAGTTTACCCAATTCATAGAACCCGGTCTGGACGCCGACCAGAAACAGGAACTTAACATTGCCCGTCTGACACGGGACAAGTACCTGGAGAAACAAGCCCGTCTGGATGAATTTTATGCCGAACAGGAACCGCCGAAATCTGCCCTGGAATGGGAAGAACGCCGCCCACAGATAAAGACTACCGCCGCCGATGACGCCGTTCTGACAGCATTGATTAAAGGCGCATCTTTCAATTACCTGCTGGGACCGGATGAAGACCGGCTGAATTCAGATAACCCGGATATTGTCGCAGATGAACGCGCCAACCAGCTGATTATTCGTAAACAGGCAGAGAAATATCCCGGCTCAACCTTATGGGGCGGCATGATGGGAGCCATGGCCCCTGTCGGCGCAATGACCGGCGCACTCCGCACCGGAAGACTGGCATGGGCAGGCCGGGGATTACAGGCCGGACCGCCCACCGCGCAGACTGCCGGAATACTTGCCAGGGGAGGCGCACCCGCCACAACCGGCGGCATGATCGGCGAAAACCTGCTGACCGGCGCCGCTTATGATATTGCCAGCCGACCGGAAGGCAGCGAGAAAATGACTTCGCTGGAAAACCTGCAAGCCCGGCTGAATGTCACCGGATTCGGCGCGATGGCGGGAATACTGGGTGATCTGGCATTAGGCGGACTGGCAAAAGGTTATGACTTTGCCAAAGTCCGCGCGGATACCATCAAGAACAAACGCGCCCGCCAGGAACTGGATAGTTTCGCCACGCAAAACGGATTCAAAGATTTTGATGACATGGCGGAAAACGTCATGGAAATCGTTGATACCCCGGATGGCCCGGTTATGCGGTTGAAAAAATCCGTACTGGAAGGCGGCGCAGTCAGTCCCGAGCCATCACCGGCAGCCGCACCAACGCCACCGGTACGCCAGCCCGCTGACATTAACCAGTATCGGAAACTGATGGCGCAGCAAGCTGAACAGGCCAGGTTACTGACCACAAGACCGGAGACCGCCCATGCTAAGGAACCTGCCACCGCTACCCCCACAGGAACCGTTGAAACGGGAATTCCACCCACGCAACCGGAAGAAACGCCAGTCCCGCCCGCAGCTGGACGAACTGACACGATACCGGCTGAACCGCTTACTCCACAACGCCCGGCCCCGATAAGGGATGAACGATTAAGCAACCCGAACTATCAGGACCATTTACTACAGTACCCTGAATACCGGGATTACCTGGAGTCTGCCCTATGGGAAGCCAGGGAAGCACAAAAGCCGGTTACGAAAAAGAATCGTGTTACCAAACTGGTCGATGATGACGATACATTACTGACCGCCGCCATGAAGCTGGGAGGGATCGACAAAACCACCCTTGACGACACCATTGTTGAAAGCATAAACGCCCACCTGAGCAACAAGTTCAAATTCAACAAAACCATGCGGGCGACCGGCAAGGGCAGCACACTGGATGATATGGCCCGCAAACTGGGCGAACTGGGATATACAAAAGATGGCCG
Source organism: Kistimonas ophiarachnellae (assembly GCF_057552235.1). Lineage (NCBI taxonomy): Bacteria > Pseudomonadati > Pseudomonadota > Gammaproteobacteria > Oceanospirillales > Endozoicomonadaceae > Kistimonas > Kistimonas ophiarachnellae. Next base: position 45,767 of record NZ_BAAJPA010000012.1, read on the forward strand.
GGAAATGACAGCCAATGAACTGGCTGACGCCATCGACCAGGAGACACGCGGACGCCCGTATTTTTCGGACGCCATGGAAGATTTTTCCGCCCACTATGAACAGGGCAGCAATATCACGCCGAACAACGCCACCATTCCCGCGCTGGAGGCCGCGCTAAGGGGCGAGCCATTAACGCCAGCCTATCGGAAAGAAATGGCCAGGCTATTAGCGGATACGGAAGCGGACCCCAATTTCACGCAGCCCATTGATGTACAGTATGAACAGGCGGGCATGAGAACCGGCGAACCCTTGCCCCCAACCGGACCTGTCTATGATCCTGATATTTTTGATGTACTGGATTATCACCATGACCTGATAGCCAGGGACACCGGCATTGACCTGAAGACCCTGGACGCGGAAGACCTGGCTGATATCCGCGAAATGGAACGCCAGCTACAGTTGAAAGACGCTGAAACCTTCGAGCGTGAACTATATGATATAGCTGACGATAGTACAGAAAGTATCTTTGGTGGATTGATCTATGGGCACCCTGACCAAACAGCAAAAATTGCAAGTGGCGAAATACCTGAACAGCTTGCGCCGCGAAACCGGCAAGCCGATCTGGAAAGACGAACTGAAGCAGCAGAACCAGCAGGAACCGCAGAACCCGCAACAACCGGAAGGCCAGGCGCCGACATATCCGAATACCGGCGAATAATTGCCGATGAGCGGGAACGTGCCGCGCAGATTGCGCCACGTAAACCGGAACCTGCTACTTCAACAACCGCAGAAAAACCGCCAGACTTTGACCTTTCTACTCATACCGAAGCAGAACTGACAGCCCGCGCCAGGGAACAGGAAACCGCGCAACAGGCGCAGCAACGGGCAGAACAACAGGCCCGCGCCAAAGCAGAAGCTGACCGGGAAGTAGCGGGATTCGAGTTATCCGTTCAAGGCAGTGGCAGGCATGTTCCCGCCAGCCAGGGAGATTTGCTGGGAACCGGCAGAACCCGTCCCTCAAAACCGGAGCCAAAACCGGAAACGGCTAATGACCTGATAGACGTAAGCCCGGATGATATTGATTATGATCGTGCTTACAAAGCCTATGAACACACCAGCCATTCACCAAAGCAGAGAGCCGCCTACGAACAGGAAGAATATGTTCAGGTTATGCAGGATTTGGCGGATGAACTGGGCAAGCTGGCCACAACCCCAGAACAGCGAACCCTGTTAAAACAGGAACTGACGCAATATAAAGAAGGTTATCTGAAACGTAAACATGATTTACTGGATGCCAAAGCCCGAACAACCAGCCCGATGGTAACAGGCGGCGCTAATTACAATGTACGTCGGCAAGGCAAGCGCATGGATGCCGCTGACAAATTGCGGGATGACTTTCTTAACTGGCAGGAAAAAGAGAAACGCCGGATAAGAAAGGCGATACAGACACCACAGGCAGGCATGGCAAAAACTGTCAAGCCAAAAGAACCTGTAAGGGCAACCACGTTACCCGGGGAAATCGAACCCGCTTATGTTTTTGATGGCGGGCATATTGTCCGCAATACAGAAGCTGACCGTCTGCAAATCCTGTTTTATGACAAGCCGGATGCCGATCTGCGGGACCGGCTGAAAGAATCGGGATGGCGATGGAGTCCCACAAACAATACCTGGCAACGCAAGATTACCGGCAATGCGGAAGCATCCGCGCAACGTATTCTGAACGCCAGACCACCGGAAGCACCACCGCCAGAACCTGTTACGCCGAAGGCTGAAGTCAGACCGGAAACGCCAAAATCATCCGTTGAAGAAAATGATCAACGTTTGTTGAAGCTACTGGAAACGGATGACTATATAGGCAATGAACATTTGGCTGTAGGGCTAAACGACCGTAATAGCATGGATGAAATTTCCCCAGTCATACAACGCTTGTTTGGTATAGATGAGTCAGATGTTAGCCGGGCCATAGGGGATGCAAAAGAGATTAATGCTTATGGTGAACCTGTCATATTCACCATATCGGCTTTACGCAATGCGGCAGATTTTGCCAGACGGCAGCAAAAGCCTGTTACCTACAAAACGATTACCAACACACCGGACACCAGTAAGAAAGACCTGAAAGGCGGCCCCTACACTGTCAGCTATCACAATGCACTGGGTAACGCGCTGACCGCCGGGGAATTGAGCCTGGCGGATTTTCAGGCCGGTTTCCGCGCATTGATCGACAACAAGGATGAAATACTGGCCCGCCTGAACAAATACAAGAAAGCCAACCTGATAGGCATGGCGAACAAAATATATGTTTATGCCAGGGATGTTACCAAGGCGGATGTCGTAAATGATGTATGGGATCGGCTGTTACGCCGTTATGTGCTGGATAAGGAAGTGCCAGCCTTGCACCATGATCCCTTTGCCGATGCTGGCGCCGAATCCTCACTGGCGGCAGCCAAAGTCAAACGGGAAAAAGGCATCATAGATACGGTCAACAAACTGACCCAGCAAGACCTGGAAGATTACGCCGCGAAATTTGCCAAACGTCGCGCCGAACTGGACCAGATGAAAGCAGAACAGCAAACCAGGATGGAAACGCCTGAAACGCTGGATGATTATGAACTGATCGTAAAAAACAAGGGAGAAGGCGCACTGACCCAGGCGCAGAAAGCCGAGTATGAACGCTTGCAGGCAGAACGGGACTGGCAAGCCAGGGAACAGAAAGCCAAACAAACCAATGTAAAAGAAGGACTGAAAACCGAACAGGAAATCATCGTCAACCCCATTACCGAAGGAACACAGGAAAAGTCGGGTAAAACGATTTACAACGTCAATCTGAAAACCCGCCTGGGGAAAGAGAAATTCAAGGAAGCCGCCAACATGGCTAAAAGCATGAAGGGCGGTTACTGGAAAGGCAATTTCTACTTCAAAACCATGGAGGATGCCGAACAGTTTACCCATTGGCTGAAAGGGGAAACCATTGACCGATCCGGCCCCAAAATGGAGCAGGAAGCCGCGAAAGCAACCAGCCGCGCCGACAAGTTACGCGCCATGGCTGACAAGCTGGAGAAATCCGGCACTGATGAATTGAACGCCCCACGCACTACCAACACTGCCCGGCAAATGGATATGGCCAGCCACGCCAGGAGCAAAGCCAGCAAGCAGATACGTTTTGCCCAAACCTTGCGAAATATCGCCAACGGCATGGACGATGGTTCTGTAAAATTCCTGTCAAAGCTGAACAGCCAGACCCAGCTGGAATTACTGGAAAGCCTGCAACGCCGAAGTATTCCCGAAGACATGATAGAGTCCGATTACAACGGCTACAGCATGAGCCGCACCGTCAGGGATGGCATTACGCTGGATGATTATGTTGACCACATCCACTATCCCAAGGCCAGTTTGCACCGGGATTTTCTCAAGACGTTGATCACTGATATGAAGGGAAAGCGGGGCTATGCCGGAACCCGCAATGAACTGGAAACCCTTTACAGTATTGCCGTCCGCAATGACAAGCACCTGATAGACCTTTCCCCGGAACTGACTGACAGCGTAAGCGCATTCAACAAGAAATATGGTACTGATCCCGGCTGGCAATTTACGGATAACCTGGCGGATATCAAACGGCTGCAAAAGATGGGCATTACCAATGATGCCCAGCTACGTACCGCCATCCGGGAACTGGATGGTGTCAAAAGCCGGGAGGGTATAGAAACGTCGGCAGAACGGAAGCTGGACGATATGCGGATGAAGATCAAACGCAATGCCCGTAACTATAACGACTTTTTCCCAACGCCTGACCATGTAACCGCCAGGGTAATGGAACTGGCTGACGTCCAGCCCGGACACCGGACACTGGAACCGAATGCAGGCATGGGCCATATGGCGGGAAAATTGCGGGAACTGGCTGGCGCTGACCATGTAGATATGGTTGAAATATCGTCAGAACTGGCGGATTACCTGAAGCAGCTGGGCTATACCGTTGATCGGTCTGACTTCATGACGCTGGACAGACCGGATACCTATGACCGTATCGTAATGAATCCGCCGTTTTCAAAGAACCAGGACATTGACCACGTACAACACGCCTATTCCATGCTGAAACCTGGCGGACGGCTGACCGCGATTGTTTCCAATATGGCCGGTATCCGGTCCGACAGCAAGAACCGCGCTTTTTCCACCTGGCTGGATAATGTCGGCGCCCATGTAGAGGATGTGGAAGCCGGAGCGTTTAAATCCAGTTTCAACCCGACAGGTGTTAATACAAAATTTCTTGTGATCGACAAACCACTGGTGGAAGTGGAATCCGGCAGGCTGAGGGAACAGGCCGTCAACGCGGATGAATACCATATGATGGATGCCGAGCAGGCATTCCAGCACAGTAACCGATCTGCCGCCAAAGCCTACCGGGATCGTTTTGTTACGGATGTACAGGAAGTGTATGACGCTGCCGCAGCTAAAGCTGAAACCCCGGAACAGATAAATGCCCTGAATGATGCCATTGACCAGTACAAGAAAGATTACATGGCGGCAGAGATAGATTATTTTCGCGTCAGGGAGGGCGTAGCTTCACACCATATAGCTGGGCGTAATAAGTTCGATAGCAGACAGGCAGAACGCCGGGGGCGCGCGGATGATCTGGCCCATGACCGCATGACCAGCCGCATAGAATCCGCCAGGTACAAAGTTGAGCAAGCAGTCAGCGACGCCAGGACGCCAGAGCAAAAAACCAGAGACCTGGCCGGACAACAGCAGACAGCAAGGGAAACAGCCCGATTCAATCACCTGAAAGAAGTAGCCGGTTATATTGGCGAAATAGCTGATCATATTCGTAATAATCGTGTGGAATCCGCGAAAGATGCCCGCAAGTGGGCCATGCCAAAAGCCTATGAAGCTATACAACGGGGATTGAATGAAGACCGGGCATGGACCATAGATACCCTGAAAAAAATGGATGAACAGTTAAGTGATGTTGGCGGATTGCTCAAGGTAGCCGGTCCACGGTCAAAAATGGGGAAACTGTATAAGGAACTGAGTGCGGAAACCGTACAACCGGCAGCAAAAGAAACGACTACAGGTACAGTGTACGGTAATCCATTCTTTGCTTATCAGAAAATACTGGGACTGAACCCTATGGCCAGCCAGGCGGGCGGCGCACTTGGAGCCATTACCGCATCCGGCCCCGTCGATACGGAAGATGAAAAATGGTACACCCGTTTAATGATGGGCTATCTTGCCGGAAGCCTGGTGGGCGGAGGACTGCACAAGATATTGACCGGCAGCCGATTCAAGGTAAAAGGCGCGACAGTACTGGGCAAGGGCGACAGCTGGGGCGGCAGAACGCTGGACTGGCTTGGCAAACAATGGCGCAAAGTGCCGGGGATGAGTACCGGCGACCCGGATATTATTCCCCTGAAGAAACAGCAGGAGTTGATGAAACTGGTGATTGAACGCCAGGCAGAGAAGGCGGGTGAATATTTGCTGAAAAACTTTACCCCCAGCCAGCGGGCAAAAATGGCGGACCTGATAGAAATGCGCGGGATCGTCAAGGATGGCGGACTACTGCACCGCCAGGCGGAAGAACTGGACGAATTTATCAGTTATACCGCCAAGAAATTGCAGGAACTGGGCATGTTGTCAGAAGACATTGAACCCGGCGGATACCTGCACCGTTACTATGAAAAGGATTTAGGGCTGGGCAATATGCTGAAAGGGCTGACACCCAGGGGAAAAACCCTGTCAGGCAGCTGGAGCCGCCGCCGGGGAACCCAGGAAGTATTCGCGCAGGAATACCTGTCACAATCTGTACGGGATACGATGGAGCAGATTGATACCCTGAACAGTGAAGCCCAGGCGCTACGGAAAAAATCCGGGGATATGCTGGATTCCGATACTTCGGAACGACTGGCGGACATTAACAAGGAACTGAAGCAGCTGCAAAGTATAGAGTTTGTGGAATACCTGGCGCCACAGAACGGAAAGATTCAATCATTCTTTTTCGCCAAAGATGAAGTACCCCATATTCCCGGCATGGAAAAGCCGGGAACTGGCGCACCGGCAACCGCCAGCCAGCTGGCGGGCATGAAACGCGCACCGGGAGAAGCACCGCTAGTCGGCACGACAGGAAGCATGAGCAAAACGGATAGAGTATGGACCATCGACGGCAGGGAACCCGCTGGCGCCGCCATTCTCCACAGGGACTGGACCAAAGCCGAGCGGGAGAAATGGGGCGAGATCAATGACGCCGCTTATCGTATGGTGCGCGGACAGGCGGAAGTAGCGCACGATTTGAGCCTGGGCAATTTCTTCAAAACCGTTTATGACCGCTTCAATGGAACCAAAGTTTCAGACAAGGAAACTGCCGGATGGATACAAGTACCGGATACCACAATCGGTAAAGGCAGCCGGATGAAACGCTATGGCGCACTGGCGGGAAAATATGTCACCCAGGACGTATGGGACGCCATCCGCAATCATGGCCGTAATCCGTTGTTGACGCTGACGAATAACCATCCGGCGGTTAAGACCTACCTGAATGCGCTGGGAAAATGGAAGGCTTACAAGACTGTATACAACCCAGTCAGCCACATGAACAACGCTATCAGCAATCTGCAAATGTATTACCTGTCAGACAATGACAGAAAATACATTGGGGAAGCCGCTAAGGCGCTCTGGCAGAAAGACCGCAATGCTTTGTATCGTGAAGCGGAAGCCGCCGGGCTATTTGGCCAGGGATGGACCAGTACACTGGCGCAATCCGGAAATATCAGAGAGATAGACAACCTGTTGGAAAAATTGCGGACCCAGCCGGAAACAGAAGATTTTACCGAGTCCGTTGATCTGATCATGGAACTGAAACGGCATTTCATCGAATCCGGCGCCAGTATCAGAGAGGCAAAAGGGCCATGGGCAACCGGCGCTGCACTGGCTAAGGCCATCGGCAAGCCATTGGTCATGCCCCTGAAAAAACCGATCGACGCCGCCGCCAGTGCAGCAGAATCCGCCTATAGACTGGAAGAAGAACTGTTTAAGCTGGCAGTATTTGCCAGTGAGCGGGCCAAAGGCAAAAGCGGATTTGATGCGGTACGTGAGTCTGAAAAATACTTTTTCAACTACAACGATATGCCGGACACCATGAAAATGGTGCGAGATTTACCTATTGGCAGTCCGTTTATCAGTTACACCTATTTCGCCATACCGGCCATAGCCAGGACAATAGTCGAGAAACCCGAACGTATACTGGCCCTGATGGCCGGACTGGAAGCCTTCAACTATGCCGCCCAGGCAACCAATGGAGAATTGCAAGAGTCAGGTTACTGGGATCGTTATGCGGCAGAAAATGAGTTGGTCCCCAGCTGGATGCAGGGCAGAACGATGTGGGGCGGATTGAACAATGTATCCATCCCATTTGTGGAAAGTTACAAATTGAGCCTGGCAAATATGAATGTTGGCGGTAATCCGTTTGTTGGGCAGTCAGAACGCCCCGGAGCCTGGCCGGGTTTCCTGCAAGCCTGGGGGCCAGGCTGGGAAGGTTCCAACCCGATGATACGGCTGCTATCCGACATTACCCGTAATGAGGACTGGCGCGGGAACCCGATCTGGAAGGAAGCCGCGCCAACGTCGGAGAAAATCCGCAAGGCCACCAATTACATTTACCAGAACATTACTCCCAGCAATGTATTGATACCGGGAAGCTATCACCAGCAAAAAGTCCTGGAAGGGCTGGCCAACCAGGTACGTAAGGCGGAAGAAGAAGGTGAAGAACAGAATGTACTGGTAGAGTCCATTGTCGATCTGGCCAATACAACCAGTAACCTGCTGGGCGGCGGACAGTTTACCGGGCTGAACCGGGCAGAGAATGAAATCCTGACGCGGGATGCTCTGCTGGGTAGCCTGGGGCTGAAGTTGAGGCCCATGCATGTAGAACAATTCTATAAGTCAAAAGCCTGGGATATCCGTCAGGACATAGAGGCACAGAAAAAATATTTGCGCGGACAAGGCAGGCTGATGTACGAAAAACGGATCACCCCGGAACAGATGGAACGTTATGAACGCATTGCCAAAGACCGGATTGATGATCTGTCAGAGCAATTCAGAAGATTGAAAAAGGCTAAAAATGTCGTCAATCAGTAGTCGCTTTGTTTGTTTGACGCACCAAAATAAACTATTTTGAACGTCTATCAGGTGTAATAGACTATTGGCCAGCCAGCCAGCCAGCCAGCCAGCCAGCCAGCCAGCCAGCCAGCCAGCCAGCCATCAAAGTCTAGCTGAATAGGAAAAACCTATGAAAGTTAATAAAGATGGCGGGATTGTGTTGAGCAATGAGGAATTGATCGGATGCTGCGAAGTTCAAAACGATGCACTATCCGGCGAATATTCACCTTTCAAGCAACGCTTCATACTGGAAATGAATTACATAAAGACTGACAATCTTTACACAAAATTACTAGGTGAGAGTGACGAATCAACCAATGTAAAAAAGTTGATGCCAGGCGTTTAGCAAGAGTCCATAAGCACTCCCCCACCTATTTACCCGTAAGGGCTGTTATATTCAGCAGGACACCCGGCGCGGCGTGTTCCTGACCTGAATGGAATGGCTCCCATCTTATAGACCTTTGCTAGAGGCGTCAGATAGGAATGGGAGCCAGTTTATCAGAGCTGATAAACATTTGTCATATTATTCACTAATAACCCATCAATAAATTTTTTGTTGGGTGATGATGTTGAGAAGTTTGTGTGATGAGACTGAAAAGTTGCCTGAAAATGTCGCAAATTTGCCTGAAAAAAAATTTCAGTTGACAGATGCAGAAAAACCGGCGTTTGCCGGTTTTCTGGTGATGGTGAGTCCCATGCCTGAAGTTGGGAATCCTAAATCGTTAGTCCCATTTTGGTCCCGCCCTATTTTTTCGGTTTGGGCGATTCCGCTGGAACCCTTGATTTTGTTGGTCGGTGTGAGAGGATTCGAACCTCCGACCCCTTCCTCCCGAAGGAAGTGCGCTACCAGGCTGCGCTACACACCGTTTTTCACTCGGGGTGACCCCTGAATGCGGAGCGAATAGTACTTCCAGAGCGGAGGTGTTGCAAGCCCATTTCCCCGGCTATGTCAGTATATTTCGGTAAAAACGTACCTGTAGGTGTTGTTTGTTGAAAGGGGGTTGGTCAAAGCAATTCTGACAGGTGTTGAGCATGGCTTGTTTGTTTTAGAAAACAGGATGCCGACAAGTTAAGGCCGCTTCATGTATGACCTTGTCTACCACGGCTCAAGGGTATGGGAAATAATATAAATTTTATTAATCAAAGTTATCCGGCTTCAGTGGCATATGGCCAGAATGATAAATGTTGCGGGTGGTTTGTTTTATAGGTTTTATTTTAACGTTATCCGTCCGGTATCTATGGGATGAAAGCATCTGTACTACTTGTTGAGAGAGTGATCTATTCCCAGGCTGAGGTTGGGTCATCTTCAAGATGCTTTTAATGATGGATTGTTTTCTGATAGTCGTTACATCGACTTGCGCAGACAGTCGGTGGTGGTCTTTGGATTTTGCTGTCTATTAGTGAAAGGGAAGGTTTTATAGTGGGTTGAAGCAGGTTTTATTCGTAGCTGCCCGGTTACAGGGGTGTTCAGTTAAGTATTGTTAGATTGAGGCTGGAATCGAGTAAATCTCAATAATGTTCGGATTCACCTGATTGTTCCATGTTAAGCATAGACAGGTATTGTAAATAGATGACACCTTTACGCTGTAATCTATTTTCGCTGCGGTGGTCATTGAAGGCTGGGGTGCCGGGCCGGGACTACAGAAGCGACGCTATGTCATTGACGTTTGTATTCTCAAACAGTTATTAAGCCATTGATATAGCGATTTAATTGTTGGTGGAAATGATGTAAATGCTTTTATCAGGTTGAGAAACTGCCATCATGTGCCGTTTAAAAGTGTTTCGTCGGGTGAGTGGATATCTGACAGGTAAAAAGAGTGCCCATGAAGTGACGACAACATCATGGGCACATCAGGAGCAATTATTCTACGACACAGTCCAGACGTTTTTTGCCAGTACGCTCCAGGTAAGCAGCAAAGTCTGCAGGGATGCGACCAGCGTTGCTGCCTTCCCAGATAATTTCATTGCCTGCATCGCTCTCATAACGGAAAGTCATGCGTTGTACGTCACGACGCTTGCGGGTGGTTGACTTGCCTGCCAGTGCGTCGTTGAGGTCTTCCAGGCTGATGCTGTGATCTTTCATCAGCTGGATGACAGTTTGCAGTTGCTCCTGCTTTTCTTGCAGAACAGCAGCCTGCTGTTCAACTTCATCTTTCTTTTCTTCCAGGACTGCCTGGACTCTGGAGAGGACGTTCTCTACATCTTCGATGTGGACATTCTTGAACAGGGTGCGAAGCTTGGTTTTGGATTTGAGGACGGCGAGAGATTCTTCGAATATATTCATAGGTACGTTATCTTCGTAGTGATGTTGTGTATTTAACGGCTCACGCGAGCGCCATTGACCATTCGGAATTTCTGGCGCATCTCTTTTATGCAGACAGGTGATTAGCAGCGTTTGTGCATGCCATTGAAGTCATAACATGCTGCGCCATTCACCTCTCTGAACATGAACATCTTATGCGCAGAAGTTAAGTTTGCCAGAAAATTGAACGCTTGTAATCAATTCGGGTTTATTTACTATAAAATCCGCAACCGTTTTCGTTGCGGCACGTATTCATTCACGTATTATCCAGCCCATCTGCTCTACACTTGTCGCTTATTGAACGACGCGTAGTTGGCCAATAAATTCTCGATTGTCGCAGGTGCTTCCTGTCAATTTTCTTTGTTGTTTGCGATAGAGAGCCATTTCTGCGCCAACTGCTTCACGCAGTGTAACGCGACCCGCACGCTTGCCATTACTGTCAATGCGTATGGCGCCTTCTTTTAATGCTTCGAGATAACGTTCCTGTTCTACAAAATAGCGCAAAGCAATTTTTATTAACATGGGAGGCACCAGGTCTTTAGCGATCATCTCCTTGTGTATGCCAATCTTCAGGGGGGCCGGTTCAGAGATTCGAAATAAGTGCGGCCATACTTCCCTGACAATGCGCAGTGCTTCTGACTTGGGTATTTCGGCTTTTGAGCTGTCAGACAGCTTTTCAATATCTTGTTTCAGTGTCTCGCTAATGCGTGAGTCCATCGTCTTGTGTTCCGGTGATGGTGTCTTCTGCATGAAAACGTATTCTGTTCATTTCATTATGATGTGTGCAGCATAAACCAGACTGTTATGGACGACTAGAGCCGACCAGCTAAAACAGACATTTTTCTTTTGCCTGGATGACAGTGGTATACCATTGAGTCTGAGTTGCATTGATGCATGTCGTGATTTCGGCCTTTCAGTGGATGAAATACGATGTTTTATGGAACAATTTTCTGATTGGCTAAAATCATAAAGTAACCGTCGTTTAGGGGCGGGCTAAGGACAGCCTTAAGAACAGGTTAAATCATGCGTGTATGTCATGGATGTCGGAAATCGGTACGCGAGAATGCCATTTATGTGATGGGCCAATATTGGCATACGCATTGTTTTGTTTGTGCCGGGTGCGGCAAGTCACTTAAGTCAGACCGGTTTGTGGTATTTGGCGATAAGCCATGGCATCCGCACTGTTTGCGTTGTCCAGGCTGTAATAAGCCTGTCGTTGGCCAGTATATAGAGAAAGATAATACGCCCTGGCATGTAGCCTGTTTCCATCAGAAATTCACCCCTGCCTGTGCGGTCTGTGGTGACCCCTTGCAGGGGCGCTATTTAGAGGATTTCTGGGGCAATCGCTATTGTGTAAAACATCGAAACTATGACCGCTGCACCAGTTGTGGCCGTGTAGTCTGCGGGCCGCTGACCGGAGGAGGTATGCGTTTTCCGGATGGTCTGGTCATCTGCAACCTGTGTTGTGACAGTGGTATTGTCACGCAAGCGCGCGCTGAAATCTTGCTACAGGAAATGCGTCAGGCGTTGAGCCGGATAGGACTGAATCTTGCGAATGCCTCGACGCCTGTTCATTTGGCTGGGCGCGATGAATTGCACAGGTTCAGTCGTCACAAGCATCATCAAGAGCACCCGTTGCTGGGGCTTGCCCGCTGGCAGGTGACCCGCGCCAGTGGTCGGGTTGTAAATCGTTCCTTTCAGGACATTATTATCCAGCAGAACCTTCCGGAGCTGCATTTTAGAACGGTAGCCATTCATGAACTCTGCCATGCCTGGTTTTTTTATAATCAGTATGAAGGGCTCCCGCTAGAGGTTGAGGAGGGCATGTGTGTGTTGATGGAATATCTTTGGTTGCGACGTCAGAAAACCCGGGAAGCGACTTATTTTATCCGGCAGATTACGCAGTCACCTGATCCGGTATACGGCGATGGTTTCAGACAGGCCCGTCAGGCGCTGAAACGTTTGCCCATGAAAGTCCTGCTACAGTATCTGAAGGAGAAGCGCCGTTTCCCGGGCGCTATTGCCGCGTTTTTTTATCATTAACAGTGCTACTGGGCGAGAAGGAGAATGGCATGGATGCCAATGCTTTCGGTGATGAAATTATTACCGTCAGGCCGCAGGAAGCGACCGAAACCCTGCAGAAGTTGCCTTATTTTATTGGTATTTCCGAGCAGACTGCCGGGAGCAAGGGACTATCGCTCAGTTTTATCGTGATACCGCCGGGAGCTGTGTCTGAAGCCCATGAGCATGATGGTTATGAATCCGCCATCTATGTGCTGGAGGGCGAGGTAGAGACACGCTATGGCGAATACCTTGAAAAGCGGGTGATTAACCGGGCGGGTGATTTTATTTATATTCCTCCGGGGCTGACTCACCAGGCATTCAATATGAGTGAAACACAGCCTGCCCGTGCCCTGGTGGCCCGTAATGATGCCAATGATGTGGAAAAGGTGATCTTGAGTCAGCCGTCGGCCTGACTCTTGCTATTCGTTACCGTTGGTTCAGTTCTGATGGCATGTCGAGTGGGTATGAGGCAGAATCTGCCCACTGTTTTCACTGACCGTTCGGGGCTGTTATGGAACTATCGCTGTCTTTTCCAGAAACCCGTGTATTGGGCGCGTTGATTGAAAAAGCTATCACGACGCCGGACCAATACCCTCTCACGCTGAACAGCCTGACCAATGCCTGTAATCAGAAAAGTAATCGGGAGCCAGTGGTTTCCTACGAGGAATCCGAGATTCAGCAGGCGGCAGACAGTCTGATTGCCAAGCGACTGGTCACTGAGCAATCCGGATTTGGTAGCCGGGTCCAGAAGTACCAGCACCGTTTCTGTAATACTGAGTTTTCGAACCTCCGGTTTTCTGAGCAGGAACTGGGTATTCTCTGTGTTCTCTTTCTGCGTGGCGCCCAGACGCCGGGTGAATTACGCAGCAGAACTAATCGACTGTGTTCCTTTTCCGACGTGAAAGAGGTTGAAGCTGTTCTGGATAACCTGGCTGTCCGGGCAGACGGGCCTTTTGTCCGGAAATTGCCCCGTGAGGCGGGCAGGCGTGAGTCCCGTTATGTTCACTTGTTCAGTGATGAGCAGGAAGCGGTGGCAGATGTCTCTGGCAGTGGTGAGAACCCGGCAAGAGAGAGCCTGGAAATCCGGGTCGACGTCCTGGAAGAGCAGGTAAGACAGCTCCGGGCGCAGATTGCAGCCATGGCAGAGAAACTGTCTTTATAAACAAATGCTTGTAACCTGCCCGGGCTCTCAGGCGTTATCGTCCTCTTCGATCATGTCCAGGGCCATGCGCAGGCCCTGCTGGATACCCTCCAGGTAGATTTCCCTTTCCTCGTTAGGTATGGCTTCATCCCTGGAGGGTGGGGATTTCTTTTCTAGGTCGGCTTGCAGCTTCAGGTAACATTCCAGACGTTTTTCAATTCTGAATACGCTCTTTTGCGTGCTCATGGGCTGATCCCTTGGGTGTCTGAAAAGTGAATCGGCATGGTGTTGGGCAATTTTAGGAAAAAATGCCGATACTCTGGCTGTTTTGTTCTTTTGCCGGGCGCGTTAGTATCGAACCCGATGGAAATGATGCCAGCGCGTCATTGGTTAATTCCGTTATCACGTGGATATGTATGGCAGTGGTTAAGACCCGAACTTCAGGAAAGCAGGCTGTTTCACAGGAAACCCGGGATGAAGCGATGAAAATCGCTCGTGGCACCCAGCGTCCAGGTCAGGCCAAGGAACAGACACGCTTGATTGCCCAGGGAATTCAGAAGGGAATTGATCAATATAAGAAGCAGCAGAAAGCCAGGGCCCGTGAGTTTGATAAACAGCGCAAGAAAAACCCGTCTCGTCAGCCGGAAACCGTTGCAGTTCAAGAAATCAAAGAGGTGGTGACCTATCGCCAGCATCCACTCCCATGGGTATTGCTGGTTATGACATGGGTGGGGATTGCAGCTTATGCCGGGTTGTTATTGCAGGGATGATGCCGATTTTGGGCATAAAAAAAGCCGGACAAGCCGGCTTTTTTTTATGGGGTTGAACTATCGCTTAGTAGCGACGCTCGAAACCACCACGGTTGTTGTCGCGACGACCACCGTTGCCACCGGTACGCTCGGTAGCGAAGTTGACGCGCAGATCGCGACCGCCAACGTTCTGGCCGTTAGCAGCCAGGGCTGCTTCAGCGTCAGACGCGTCTACGAAGGATACGAAACCGAAACCACGAGAGCGGCCAGTTTCGCGATCCATGATGATTTTAACTTCCTGCAGTTCACCAAACTGACCGAAAACGGCTTCCAGGTCCTGCTCAGAGCTGGAAAATGCCAGGTTACCTACAAACAGTTTATTCTGTTGCATGTTGATTCATCTCCGATGACGTTATCACTACTACTTTACTGTTACCTTAAAAACATCGAACGCCACAAAGAGACTCTGCGTTTTCGGGCATCAGTTAAGGGATACTTAATTGAGTGGCGAGTCTAAACTGTTTTGTGTCTGGCGTACAATACATTAATCGTCAAATTCCGGAAAAGAGTGTAAGGAAATCTGCGCATTAATTGTGGGGTTTTACGGCGGATTTCCCTGTCTATGCAAGAATTAAACTCTTTTTGATTGAAGTGAATAAAATCAGGCCTCAGCGGGATATAAAGCCGGTTGAATAAACGGAATTAATGCCAGAATAAGTGCCTGTTCATAAACACTGCTACGGGTTAAGCGATGGTCAGTCAACAGCCCGATGGCGCCACCTTTCTGTTTAATATTGTGCTCATTGAACATGGCGTCCATGGCGTCTCCCAGCTCGGCGCCTTCAGCAATCCGTTGTAGCGCTTCGGGTGGTAGCGGCAGGCTGGCGGAACGGGCCTCGCCGCGCTGATCAGCGCTTTCGATCACCATCCAGGCAAAGGTCAGCGGGGCTTCAATACCGGCTTCCAGTCCAACCCAGAAATCGGCGTCGGGTTGTTGTTGGCGGGCATGTTTGACACGGTTACGTGCACCGGTCAGGGTTTCTTCGCCGGACAGGGGTTGATCGGCAACGCCACTATCGACGGTGATGCCTTCAAACATCATCTCTTCATGCGAAAAGACCCGGGTGAAGGCCTGTTGAACGGCATTGATTTTGGCCGGATTGGTAGAAGCAACAATTACCTTGCGCATAATTAACGGGCGATTTTCCTTTATATGATAGGTGGTCAGAGCCAGTCATTTAGCATGACGCCGATACTGAGACGGTTAACACTGGCGTTATAGTCGATCAGGCTCTCACCGTAGCCATTGAAATATTGCACATATCCCCTGATCCGCGGCGTTAGCGGGAAAGACCAGCCCAGCTCTACGGCGCCCTTGTTATCGCTACGCAGATTGTTTCTCACCATGACGCTGAGCTTGTGCACGCCGAGGGTGTAGAACATCTGAACATCGCCATAGCCGAGGTATTTCTCTATATCAGGATTGTCGTCCCCACGGGGATCATCCGGGGAGTCCTTACTGCTTTCGGGAATCCGCCACCAGGGGTTAACCGAGAAATAGAAGTCATCGTGTTCAAAGACAAAGTTGGCAAACAACCGGTTCCAGCTACGAGACAGGCTGCCGCTGCGGCCATTCGACTGGTGATTGATGCCGGTCTGAATCATGCTGAGCTTCAGGCCAAAGACATCGTAATCGGTATTGAAACTGAAGAATGCCTCGGGCTCATGGTTGGTTTCCCGGAACGGGCTGGAATGATCCTTGTTATAGGCCTGCCACCAGGAAACCCCGGTATAGGCAAAATACAGATCACCCTGTCCATTAAATAGGTCCTGGGCGACAGGCACCTTGAGGCTGAGCTGGAATTTGACCTCGGTACTGTCGAAATCATCTTCGCTGGCATCAAAGGGCTTGCTGTTCGGATTGTTGTTATAGGAAATCGGCAGGAAATAGTTTTGCCGATGAGGTGTCAGGACAAACAGCTTGTTCTGGGTGCGCTCCTCCTGCAGGACACGTTGCTCCAGCAGTGACTCTGTTTCCTTGTTGCTGGCCGCAGAAGTAATGTCTGAGCCGGCTGCCGTTGCGTCCAGATCGGGCAGGGTATCCAGCGTTTGTGGTCGGCAGCGAGCCTGAAGTTGTGCCACGGTTGTGTCCGGTGATGCCTCATGGAGGGCTTCCAGCAGACAGGCCTGATACGCCGATGCCCAGAGCGATTGAGGGATAAACGCAGACAAAAGACCTGCCGTCACGATGGCTGGCAATGAAGCCGGTTGGTGACAAGGAAAATCAGGCATACGGCTATGACCTCCTGAGGCTGTGTTATTGGGGGGTAATGGTATATTTCCCGCTGCCTTCCTGCTACGGAAAATGCCTGTTTTTATGGACATTTTGGGGAATTCTGAACGTTCGACCAAGACCTTGGTCTAATAGATTGCAGCGTATTTGGGCCGTATCGACGAAGGTCAAATGGTGATTGTTGACCATTTCGGTATCCTGATAATCAAGGAAAACCGGAAGGAGGTGACTGCCATGACATGCCATTGCAATCTGTATGTGATGAATAATACGGCTCCCTGTGTCAACCGGTTGATGAATACCGTTCAGGTTCAGCCGTTTCTGGAAGAGTTTCCCGGCTTTATGAGTGGCCGTGCCGTTCTGGCGATGGCACTTGCTGCGACCTTTGTGATCAATAGCCGCTTTTCTCGTAAAAAATACCGGGCAGTTGCTTTGAGTCGCCGGGTGTGCAGGCCCGGTGAGTCTGAAGCGCCATGGTTCAGGCGTAGAAAACCCTTCGAGGGAATGTCACTGAGATCACTGCTGTCTGGTTAACGGTCAGTGCCAGGGTCAAGGGCGAAATAGAGCTTGAGCAGTCTTAGCCGGACAGTCGTGTGGTGTCAGATAAAACTACCGGCCTGAGCCGGTAGTTTGTGGGTTTTTCACTGGCCTCTCTGGCGCATATACTCTTCCAGCTCACGTCTATGGCGATCCAGGTTTTGCCAGGCAGTATTACAGTCATCGTAAACGAAGTCTGAATTCCTGGCACCATATTCCCTGGTGCTATAAAGGCGTCCCACATACAGCCTTTTATTTTTGGCTATGTGATAGCAGGCTCTTGTTTCAGTTGCTGAGAAGTCTTCCGACGGGCTAACGCAGTGATGAAACTCAGAAATAATTTCGCCATCGACATTTTTTTCATTAACCGTACAAATTTTTAACGTTCTACTATCGGCAGTGCTGTTGACTGTCAAAGCGTAGTTACCATGGAAGTTCCGACTCCAACTGTCCTGACTGTTGCTTTTGATAACGTGAATGCGAGGCGCGAAAATCGGTTCATTTCGAGGTTTTACCAAGCGTACTGTCGAGGGGCCAATGTTGCCGGGTTCTTCCGGTTTCTGTACGTTGGTCTCGTCAACATTATCGGGTTCTTCCGATGGTTGTGAACCGGTATTGCATTTGATAGTGTTGCTACCTTGCTCTTTATCGTGGGAATAGCGACCCTTAATGAGTTGCTTGTCAGGGGTTACTAAATAGCAGGCGTCTTGATCGGATGGGGAGAAGTCATCTGACGGGATGACACAGTGGTAATAATCATGGACATTGTAATTATTAACCTGTCTTGTGCTTTTCACCGTACAGATTCTTTTCAGTCGACTGTCTGGCGTACTCCTGTCTGTGAGGACAGACATCATTATTTTTCCAGTATAAAAGTTGTGGTGCCAACCCTCATTTCGCGAATTTTTGTTTTCTTTTTCAAAGAAAATATTGGGTCTAAAATTCGGATCGCTTAAACTCCTGACGACGCGTACTGTCAGGGACTCATCATTGTTGGTTGCCGATGGTTGTGAACCGGTATTGCAGTTGATAGTGTGGCTACCTTGCTCTTTATCGTGGGAATAGCGACCCTTAATGAGTTGCTTGTCAGCAGTTACTAAATAGCAGGCGTCTTGATCGGATGGGGAGAAGTCATCTGACGGGATGACACAGTGGTGATAATCATAGACATTGTAATTATCAACCTGTCTTGTGCTTTTCACGGTGCAGATTCTTTTCAGTCGACTGTCTGGCGTACTCCTGTCTGTGAGGACAGACATCATTATTTTTCCAGTATAAAAGTTGTGGTGCCAACCCCCATTTCGCGAATTTTTGATTTCTTTTTCAAAGAAAATATGGGGTTTAAAATTCGGGTCGCTTAAACCCCTGACGACGCGAACTGTCAAAACACTATTATCTTCTGGTTTTTCTGCAACTTGAGGGGGATTGTTGCAGCCTTCAGACTTGCCTTCATGATTTCGAATCAGACGTGACTTTATTAATTTCAAGTCTTCAGTGATGAGATAGCAGGGATCTTTATCATTTTGGGTAAAGTCATTTGCAGGTTGGGCACATTGTCCATAGTCATAGACTGTAAGATTGCCAATCTTTTTCTTACCTTTTACGGTACAAATTCTTGTTACTTCATTGTCGGGTTTACTATCAACATCCATAACGGTTAATGTGATTTTTCCTGTATGAAAATTATGCAGCCATCCTCCCCTGGTTTGACTTACTTCAAATGTTGGTCGAAATGAATCATCCCTTACTGCCCTGGCAAGGTAAATGGTACCAAGAAATTGCGTGACAACAGGTGTTGGAGGCTCTGGTGGATTGACCGGCGGATTGGTCGGCGGATTGGTCGGCGGATTGGTCGGCGGATTGGTCGGCGGATTGACCGGCGGATTGACCGGCGGATTGGCCTGTGGATTAACCGGCGGATTGGCCGGCGGGTTGGCCTGTGGATTGACCGGCGGATTAACCGGCGGATTGACCGGTGGATTGACCGGTGGATTGACCGGTGGATTGACCGGTGGATTGACCGGCGGTGTAGGATAACTCGGGGGGGTTGATGGATCGACAGCGACAGTAATGCCAGTTAATTGGGGCGTAGTTTTCTGGCCTGGTGGCAAGGCTGGCGGCAAACTTGAAACATCCACTAGACAATCTGATTCACAGTCATTCCACACCATATCGCCTTCGACTAAATTACCAAGCAGCGAATAAACTTGTTGTTCTTTCCGATCCGGGAATGCCTCTTTCTTGAAATAAACATTAATCCGGTATTCATCAGGGCCAGTCTGAACGGTTTCAAGTTTTTCAGCGGCTACAGTATGTGTTGCTTGATAGCTACGTGATATTTCAGGCGGCATGTTACGCTTGGCTGCCACATGACGCTCAGCCATTATTTTGGCATCGTGAGCAAGGTTGGCGGCCTCTACAATGTTGGTTTTTTCGACGCTTGGCCGAAAATAATAGCTGGCAGCTAGAAATAGAATGCTTAATACGCATATGATCGTAAGGAGTTCCAGCGCGCTATGTCCTTTGAATCCCTTCATGCTTGTGCCTGTTTTGAATTTAGGAATTTTCATCTTAAAAATTATAGTTGCACCGAATGACGTGCTGTTATTAGAATGCCTTTTCTGGCATCGATGATGAAATAATATAA
Source organism: Kistimonas ophiarachnellae (assembly GCF_057552235.1). Lineage (NCBI taxonomy): Bacteria > Pseudomonadati > Pseudomonadota > Gammaproteobacteria > Oceanospirillales > Endozoicomonadaceae > Kistimonas > Kistimonas ophiarachnellae. The sequence continues at coordinate 65,622 of NZ_BAAJPA010000012.1, forward strand.
ATATACTTTTTTATATAGCGAAGATGTTTTTTGTGTGGGTGCAGAATATATTTGTTTTAGTGCTAATTTATTGTCGCTTATTATTTAAGTTTTCTTTCTTTTGGTTAAAAATAAATCAAGTGGATTTAGATTTTCTCTCTGCTTGATTTGGCTTGTCTTTTTATGAACATTGTTTTGGAAACTGTCTCGGTTTCTTTCTATAAACAAGGTTATACGGTTATATAGGCTCGGACAGCTGCTTTCTCCATAGTCTTTCCTTGGTCACTGAGTACTATCTCACCTCTATCCAAAACAGCGAATCGATATGCCAGATCCCGGGCACACTCAAAAAACTGTTCAACGAGCAGAATCGCCATATTGCCCCGGTCCCTTAATAGTGCAATAGCTGTTTGAATATCCTTGATGGTTGAATGCCCTCTTTAGGCTCATCCAGAATCAGCAGTTCCGGTCTGCAGATCAGGTTTCTGTAACAGCAACATGCCGATTTCCTTCCGAATAAGGCTTATGGCCTCTTCAATACAGGTTTGCGGGTATGTTGGCTGGTACATTTGCACCAGTAATATTGTACTTTTTATAGCTTGAACTGTGGCCTGGAGAGCATTGGGTCGGGTGCTGTCTACGGGTATGAATCAGGGCATAATCAGGGGGAGTGGGCTGATGATGGCCGCTGACGGATTGTCTTTCCTGTAATGACGATAAATCTCAACACAGAAGCTGTCCATTGAATGGGTCGGCTTTTTATCGATCGAAGAAAGAGGGTATTGTCCTGGAATCTGCCGGTTATATGTGAGGTGATTACGTTATCTCCGAGGGTGGAGTGCTGATTCTGGCACATCAACAGGGCATGAAACCGTATAAATTCCCCCGTTTTTGATTGCAATAGCCCCCGTGTCATGGATATCATGTGCGCGAGTCTTGATAATTCGTGAGATAAATGAAACACGCAGAACTGGATTTTCGTTTTGTCAGACATCTTCTATCCAGCTTGAACGAAATCGGTCCTTATCAGTTTTATATTGATGCCCGGGATAAAAAGAGTTTCGAAATTAATCTCGCCGGATCGATTATTGTTGTTGAAGATGCTGAATCCGCTTTGATTTCCCTGATGTTCGCCACCAAGCGACTGGGGCTGGCTGATGATGTCAAACGCATCATGAATGGTTACCGAAACCGTCAGGGGCACTCGTTGTCACTTTCGGATATCAGTGGCCTGGAGCGCTTGTTGCGCATTGCGCAGGCTGGGGAACAGACTGAAACAGCCCCGGTATGGGAGCAGCCGCAGCAACGCCGCCGATCTCAGCATCATGGCAAGCGTCAGCCGTATCGTGGCAATAAGCCCGCGGAAGAGAAAAAGAGTAATCCGAAATTTAATGATGTCGATAAACAACTGGCCGATGCATTAAGCCAATTCGGTTAATGAAAATTAACATCGATTGTCAAAATCAATGCATTTGATTTTGAAAAGCCATTCTCCGGGGTAATCAAAGGCACACGTTTCTTTTTCGCCGGGCAGCTATATTTCAGGGTGAACCTTGATTGATTGCTGCAGGTGCGAAAGAATGCAATGGCCCGATGATTATAACCTATGGGGCAGTCTCAGTGAGCAGACCTTCTGGATAGGACAGATTGTTGCTGTCCTGTTGTTAATGGGGTTTTCCGGTTGGTACATCCATCGTCTGTTCGGAGCCCTTGAAAAGCGTTTTGCCCGCTCACGGGTGGGCTGGGACAGTGCCATGCTGCTGGCAGCCCGTTTGCCGGCCCGCTGGTTAATCTGGATTATCGGTATTACCTGGATACTTCAGATTATCAATCATGCCTGGCCGATCCCGTTGCTGGATGCAGTCAGAACATTCCGCCGAACTGTTGTGATTCTGTTGGTTGCCTGGTTTTTACTGAGTTTTGTCAAACAACTCAGGATCAGCGCCCCGGTGGATAGTCAGTTGGCCAGGAGCGGTGTGATTGAAGCCGGTGTTCGCATGGCGCAGCTGGCGATTGTTATTATCACCTTCTTAGTGATTCTCCAGACCCACGGTTACAGTATTGCCAGTATTCTTGCCTTTGGAGGTATTGGTGGTATTGCGATTGGTCTGGCTGCCAAAGATATGCTGGCCAATGTATTTGGCGGGTTGATGCTCCATCTGGATCGGCCTTTTCATATTGGAGAGCGTATTCGGTTTGTTAACGGTTCCATAGAAGGCGCCGTTGAGGCGATTGGCTGGCGCCAGACCCGGATTCGAACGCCTGACCGTAAGCCGGTATATGTTCCGAACTCACTGTTTACCAGTCATGCTGTTGAGAACTATTCGCGGATGGATAACCGGCGTATCCAGATTACAGTGGGTCTTCGTTACGATGACTTGAACAAGCTGGAAAGGATAGCCGCTGATATTGAGGACTATCTGAAAGAACATCCCGGTATTGATGATCGTAGAATTCTTCAGGTGACATTCAGTCAATATGGTGAGTCAACCATCGATTTACTCATCGACTGTTTTACCCGAACGATTGCATTGGTTGAATACCGTGCGATAAAACAGCAGATTTTGCTAAAAGCCGGACAACTGATTCACCAGGCAGGTGCTGATTTTGCCTTTCCTACGCGAACGATTGAGGGCTTTGTATCTGACAAGGCACTGCTTTCTGAAAAATAGAATCGGCAGGTTGTTATCTTTGAAATAAAATCGCCGCAGTTAACGCTGCGGCGATTTTATTATTGATCACTGCAAACTTTCGAGGAAAGTAACTGAAGGGGCAAAAAAGGCACAACCGGTCACTGCCTGGGTGTAGTTCATCAGGTGGTCGTAATGACCATGGCCGTCCGCGTGGATCATCTGCTCCAGCATCAGGTCAAACGGTCTTGGGCTTTTGCCATAGGCAATAAAGAACAGGCCGCATTCACTGCTGTCACCGTAGGGCAAACTGTGGCGCAGGATTTCCAGGCTCTTACCATTTTCCTTGATGCTGACCCGCTTGATATGGGCAGTCGGTGCTTTCTGCTCACTGGTGAACTCGATGTTATCGGTCTTGGTGCGACCGATGATCTGTTCCTGCTGCTCGACCGGTGTGGCTTCCCAGTCGCCCATGTTATGGATATAGCGCTGACAGTTGATATAGCTGCCGCAGGTAAATGCCTGGTCTTCATTGCCGACCAGTGCCACTTCCGCACGATCCTCCCCCTGGGGGTTTTCGGTGCCATCAACAAAGCCGGTCATATCCCGTGAATCCCGGTAGCGAAAACCGTGGACTTCTTCCTCAACCAATACGCTGTCGCCCAGCTCGCCCATGATCTGACGGCCCAGGTCAAAGTTGACATCCTTGCCCTCGGAACGGATATGCACGAGGATATCGCCCGGTGTGGACGGCGCCTGGCGCAGGCCGTGCTTATGGGCCTTGAACGGTGCCAGGTGTTCCGGGCGAGGGGTTTCAGGAAACAGGGTATCCCAGGCATGGGCGCCGAAGCTTACCGTGCTGACCAGCAGGCTGTCAGGCTGCTGCTGTGCCATCTCGGCAGTCATCGCGGGGATGGCCGCTACCGTGCGACGGATGGTCTCGATGCTGTCAGCATCATTGTTAATCAGCAGGGTGATGAAGGTAGCGTTGGTGTTGGCTTCCGGCAAAATGCCTGATTGGGGTGTTGTCATTCGCGCATCCGTAACGTTAAGAGACGAAAGTTCGATACTTTACCTGATTCCTCCGGTCATTGAATTGTCGCGGCTCAACAGGAGTTCAAAAAAGTGAAAAAAACAGACTGGATCTGGAATGGCGAGGCGGATGGCCAGTCACCGATCCTGATTCTTGCCCATGGTGCCGGCGCCGCGATGGACAGTGACTTTATGAATACCATGGCGGAACGTCTGGCCGGGCAGGGGATTTGTGTCGTCCGGTTTGAGTTTCCCTATATGCAGGAGCGTCGTAACACCGGGAAAAAACGACCGCCTGATCGCCAGCCGGTGCTGTTGCAGGCCTGGCGGGATGTGGTTGCCCGGGTCAGGGAAACGACGGGTGTCGAAAATGTCTTTATCGGTGGCAAGTCCATGGGCGGACGCATGGCAACGCTGCTGGCCGCAGAGGCGTCGGAAACAGGTTTATCCGGTGTCGTTTGCCTGGGTTACCCGTTTCATGCACCGGGCAAAATGGATAAACCGCGTATTGAACATTTGATGGCATTTCCCGTACCGCTTTGCATTATCCAGGGTGATCGCGACGCCATGGGTAATCGGGAAACGGTTGAGGGTTATGGGTTACCCCGTCAGCTGGATATTCAATGGCTGCCCGATGGGAACCACGACCTGAAACCACGCAAGGCGTCCGGCCATACCCATGATGAACACCTGGCAACAGCCGTGGAAAAGGTTGCCGAATTTATTCGAAGCCAGTAGTCTGGGGCGCCTTTTCTGGATGCTAAAACCGCTGTGCCTGACATGTCGCTGAATCATCTTCTGCTTTACTGCCGCCCGGGTTTCGAGTCTGACTGTGCGAATGAGATCCAGTCGGTCTCCGCCCGGCTGGGTGTTTATGGTTATGTGAAAACCCGTGAGAATGCCGGGTATGCCACCTTTATATCCCACGAGCCTGGCGGTGCCTTGCAGATTCAGAAGAAACAACGTTTCTCCGGACTGGTGTTTGCCCGGCAGTGGGTTGCGGCAGGTGAGATGATTGCGGATCTTCCAGTGAAGGATCGGGTGGGCGCGTTGACAGCGGCACTGGCTGATTTGCCACAATGCGGTGAAGTCCGTTTGGAGACGGCGGATACCAATGAAGCCAAGGAACTTTCGGTATTCTGTCGCAAGTTTGCCCATCCCCTGCGGCAGGGATTGCGCAAGGCGGGTCTGCTGACCAAGACAGAGGATCCCCGTAAACCCTGCCTGCATCTCTTTTTTATTGATTCCTGCAACCTCTATGCAGGGATCTCCCGACCCGGAAATAACAGTCCATGGCCCATGGGCATTCCACGGTTGAAGTTTCCGAAAGAGGCCCCCAGTCGTTCGACTCTGAAGCTGGAAGAAGCATTTCATGCTTTTGTACCACGGGACGAATGGGATACCCGTCTGGCGCCGAGTATGAAAGCTGTTGACCTGGGAGCGGCGCCCGGTGGCTGGACATGGCAGCTGGTCAATCGCCATATGTTTGTGACGGCAGTCGATAATGGCCCGATGAATCGTGATCTGATGGAATCCGGATTGGTCACCCATCTGCAGGAAGACGGCTTCCTGTTCGAGCCGGCCAAACCAGTTGACTGGATGGTCTGCGATATCGTCGATAAACCTTCGCGCACGGCTGGACGTATGGCTGATTGGCTGGTAAACGGTTGGTGTCGTGAAGCGATCTTTAACCTGAAGCTCCCCATGAAGCAGCGCTTTAGTGCGGTGGAAGCGGCAATTGACAAAATCCAGTCGCGCATGGCCGAGGCTGAGCGGCATTGTTTGCTTAATATCAAGCAGCTTTATCACGATCGTGAAGAAGTCACAGTACACGCAAAGTTAGAACTATGGTACTTGTACTATAGTTCTAACTTTATGATAATAAAGGCTTTGTTCTGTTTCTGATGATTGCGAAACTGTGATGGAGTCGTTATTGTGAGCGGAAAGTTAACAATAATAATAAGAACGGCAAGCAATCATCATGAAACCACAGAACGCGTTCCCTGCGATCTGGTTCCTTCTGCTATCTATGCACGCGGCGGTATTGCACGCGGGACTGGAGCCTGTTCAGGATGATGAACTGTCTGAGATTACCGGACAGGCGTTCATCAAGATGGAAACTGACCAGATTGGCAGCACGGAGTATACCCGGGTCAACCTCGGGGTCAGTGTTGCCACCCAGACCAATATCGATAAATTAACCCTCGGGCAGTATGACCGTGCCGGTGAAGTGGCCGGGTCTGCGGATATCGATATTGATCACTTCTCCCTTGGCACTGTCGACGACGATGGCAATGTAACACCTTTCTATATCAAGGATCCCTATCTCGAGTTTGCCTATGAAGGCGACAAAATGGTGGGTTTCCGTATTGGTTTCAATGAAGCCAAAGGGGATCTGGGCGGCACCATTAATACATTGACGGGTAATGTGCCGGTTTTGATCGAAGGTACGGCTGAACCCATCCTGGATAAAGCCAATTTAGGACAGAGAATCCTTCTGGGGCTGGCCGGTGTGACGGATAGTACCGTGTTGCGCGCCAATGCGCAGCTGGTGACTGAAAGTGGTGCAGCAGATCCTGTCAGGGCAACGCATGTGGGTATGGTCAATGGTCAGACACTGGAGCATGTCTCTGGCGGTGGCGGCGGCTGGACAGGGGCGCTGCTGAGCCTCTTTGGTTCCGATAACTGCGAAGTGACCGGTCTGGAAACCTGTTTTGCCCTGTCGGATTACAAGGCCCTTTATATTGGCGATGAAAATGTCGCCAACCCGACAGAGGCCCAGTTGCCGGACCTGGCTTCCATAGACGGCGCTGCCAAGGGAATGTTCATCTCGGTGCAGCTTGAGGACAACGTGAAATGGCGCGACCTGGAAGACCCAACCAAAACCATCAATACGGTGCTGGGCGCCTTCATGAATATCCCGGAAACCGATGGCGTGCCTTCCATCATTGTTGATTTCAACGAAGCGTTTAATGGAACGGCGGCCAAGGATACCTGTGCCGGTTCGGCCACGGTGGGATGCTAATGGACGACGGGATGTTCTCAATCATGAAAATGAAGCTGATACTGCCAGGATTGGCTGCTGCCCTGTTATGGCCGGTCCATGCCATGGCGGATGTGCAGCCACTGGACGACGATGACCTGGCGGCTGTGGATGCGAGGGGAATCGGGATTGCGCTGGAAGATTTTATCTACGATGCCTCCAGTGCCACGGTGACCATTACCGATATTGGCGGCACCGATAAGATTGAAGTGAAGGAACTCTATATCAAGGGGGCTGGCAGTGACCATGGGGCCAATGATGTGTCGGCCAATATTGGCTCACTGGATAACCCCATCAGCCTGGATGTTGAAAAGCTGGGGCCTTACCAGGCGCTGGCGCTGCGTTTTCCCGAGAGTACATTGCCATCATCGTCTGCGGATATCGGGGTGAAATACCAGTTCACGGTGGCGGGAGGACGGGTGGATACCCTCGATATTGACGCCACCGGTTTCACTATGGACGACAGCTCCCTGCGGTTATGGGGCGATGGTAATGAAACGATCGGGGATGCGCGTATCAAGGTGTCGGCACAGACGCTGGATATCAATACCTGCGATAACACGACTAACTGTCCTGACCAGGCGACCCGTGATAACCACACTGTCTACATCACCGGTATCCAGTCGGATCTGAACCTGGGGTACAGTGAGGTGCAGCCGGTTAACTTCAGCGTCACGCCGGATGGACAGTTCCAGGTCAGCGCCCCGCCCGTCGGTGAAGGCATCAACAAGGCGGTGAATGAAAACCGCTATAACCTGGATACGTCGTCCGCCGATTACCGTCAGCAGACCATTGACCGTTATTACCAGGAATTGCCCAAATCCAGTCTCACCATTGATAACCTGATGGCCGGCGGCAGTCGTCCTTCAGCGGGCGCGTTGCCGACCGGTGGCGTCAACCTCGGGTCTTCGTCCCTTGAAGGCATTCGTATCCAATACCTGCAGATGACATCCCATGACCTTCCCTGACTGGTTAAAGCCACTGCCTGGTGTAATGGCGATCATGGCAGCATTGCCATCCTATGCTGAAATGCTGCCACTGTCCGAAGACGCGCTTAGTGAACTGAATGCGCAGAGCGGACTGGCATTGTCGGGTTCCTTTGACCTGAATACTTCCGGCGGACCGCTTTGGGATGTTGAGCGTAATCCGGATGGCTCGGTCATCCTGGAAAATGGTGAAGCGAAATGCGCAGTGAACGACGGCCGTTGTGGCGCACGCTTTACCCTGCAGGCCACCGAGGATGGCGGCTGGTTTGTGCTGGATAACCTGAAAGGCGGCATTGAGTTCGGGGAATCCGTGCCCGGTGGCCAGCCGCTGGAAATTCGTGTCGAAGAACGTGATAACAATGCCGGTGAGACCCAATCGGTGATTGCCGTCAAAATGAGCAATGTGCTGCGGTACAGCGATCTGAATTTTACGGTGGCAACGGCCGATGGCCCGGATTCCACGGCGAACCAGGCCAATATTTTTTCGCTGCAGATTGATGGGGATGTGGTTGGCAGGGGCAATATCCTGATATTCCCAACCGATTAGTCATCAGCCTGAACGTTGAATCGAACAATAACAAAAGAACATGCAAGCATGACACAACGACAGGACGTGTTATTCACAGGATACATACTGTTGCTGCTGACTCTCGGCGGTATCCAACCCGTTTCGGCAGAACTCCGGGCGCTGGACGACGATGGCATGTCGGCGGTAACCGGGCAGTCGGGCATTACGATTGAGATCTCCCGGACGGATAGTGTGACATCTGCGCCAGCGGTCAGTATTGACCAGCTAACATGGAGCGCTGCTGATCAAGTAGCGGGCAGCAGCCTTTCACTGGATGGTATCACTGTCGACAAAGCCAGTGTGGCGGATCCTGATCTGAATACGGTGGTCAAGATTGATGTCACTGAAGAGACTGGGCTGAACATAGGGATTCGCCAAAACCATCGACGTTTGACGGTTGATGAGGTCAGGCTGGCTTCGTCGTATGAAGCTGGCCAATCCTATACCGGCAAAGGATTCGGCGGTTGGCAATTTGACTATGCCCTGAACGCCGATTTGGCACTTTCTGCGACAGGCCCTGGTCTTCGTTTGAAAGGCGGTCTGCAGTTCAACGATGGCACTGTGATTTACAGGGATACCGGGGGAGGTGAACTGCATCTGGAAGGCGTTGCCATGGCGCTTAATGCCAGAGGAAGTGATGCCGGGCTTGATTTTGTAGTGCTGGAAGATGGTGACGGTGATTTTATCCGTTTAACCATGAATGATCTGTATTCGACATTTTCGGTTGAGGGCCTCCGGCATACCACAAGTAGTGGCGCTGTCAGTGAAAGTATGGGTGCACTGTCCGGTGTATTTGGTTTGGCCGGTGCTCTGGATATACGACCCGGTGGTACTAACCCCGGTACGGGGATGACACTGGTGCCGGACTTAAGGATTAACTGTACCGCAGATTGCCTGAGTGCAGTGGATACCTCACATACGTATTACCTTTACTATTTTGACGGCGACAGCTCGGAAACATCCAACCCTTATCTTGGGCTGGCGGATTTTTATGGTCGGTTGGTTTCGCCCGGTATTACGCTGGATCTGGTCAAAGATCGTGTTTCAGGTAGTAAGGGTGATTATCTTCAACTCGGCTTTACCGGGATGGATGTCACATTTGGCGCTGACAATATTTACATTGGCAGCGATGCAACCAGCCTTGGTGAGATCTATGGCCAGACGCAGTTCGGCCCCAGCCTGTTGAAGCTGTATGCCGGCGGTGCGGATGGCACCAGTGGTGTCACCATGGACATGGACTGGACGCTTACCGACGGCAACATCCGTTATGCCGATGATGGCAATTATGTCTGGTTAACCGGTCTGACCGCTGACGTGCAGGGAACGGCGGCCGTGGATGTTGTGTCTGCTGCGGATGGTTACCTGGCGGATGGTATCCGGATTGGTCTTGATGATTTCCAGGGGGGGTACCAGTTCAAGGGATTATATGTTTCCGACCAGTCGGCGTTGCCTGATGAATCCGTGCTGAGCCAGGAACGACAGGGTGGTGTGGAATTGCTGTATGCCCTGGGATTGTACCAGGCGCTTTCGTTTTCAGAACTGGATGGTGCGCTCTACCTCAGCGGTGGCGGGGCCTCGGGCCAGGGTCTGACGATGAATTCTGATTTTGTCATCAATGGCGCGACCGGTGGCCTGTTGATTGATTATGACCGTGCAGGATGTGAGCAGGGGTGTGGTATCTGGTCTTCAGACGCCACGCTGGTCAGTCATGTACGTAATATGACGTTTGATGTGGAAGACCAGCCGACAGACGTCAATATGCAACTGCTGGATGAAAGTGGCCGGTTGTGGTCCCTGGCGCGCAAGGCGGTGGTGATGCGCAGCCTGAATTATGGCTACAAGGCGATTGGTAATGTCCATATTGGTCATGCGGCAGCACTGGGGGCTTCGACCAGTCTCGGGGGGCTGAGAATTGACAGCAATATCCGCTCAACCCTTGCCCTGGCCAGTGGGGGCGATCCCGCACGCGGCAACCAGGGCGTTACGGTGTTTCTGAAGAATGAATACCTGGCTGCAGACAGTAATGGGCAGAATGCCATCCGTTGGACAGCGGACAGTGGTGATGAGAACACCGCAGATGATGATCTTTATCTGGAGTTTGTTGGCCTGGAAACAGATCCGGACAATGTATCCGGTGATGGCTATGGTCTGCAGACAACATTGAACATTGACGTACAGAACAACAGCAGTGATCAGCTGGGGTTTGCTGTCAACGCCATGAGTCAGGCACAGCATCTGCGTCTTGACGGCATCAATGTCGGCGAGAACCCGATTATGCGTGAAGCCAATCTTTATAACATGCGAATACAGGCCAATATGATTGCGACGCCGGTAAACTAGGCAGGGCAATGACGTGTTCGTTTTTCAGAACCTGCCTGCATAAAAGACGGATTGCATATTGTCAGTGCTTCTTTAGTATGACGACGATAACACGCTGTTAACGGGTTTCGGGGGCTCCTTGAACGTCAGTTATCGTCGGGTCTGGCAATTTGCCTGGCCGGTCACCCTTTCCAATATTACGGTACCGATGCTGGGGCTGGTGGATTCCGCGGTCCTTGGGCATTTGCCGTCTACGACGTATCTTGGCGCTGTCGCCATTGGCGCCAGCCTGTTTACGTTTGTCTTCTGGGCATTCGGTTTTTTGCGGATGGGCACCACCGGGCTGGTGGCGAATGCGTCCGGTGAAGGCGATAGCCAGAGAGTCCGGGATATTCTGGTGCAGTCCCTGGTCTTGGCGGGTGGTATTGGTTTTATCCTGATACTGCTGGCGCGCCCGATTCTTTCTGTGGCGATTCCTTTTTACCAGCCGGGGCCGTTGATTACGCCTGAACTGGAAACCTATTTCCTGACGCGTTCTCTCTCTGCTCCGGCGGTGCTCGCCAATTATGCCATCCTGGGCTGGTTGCTGGGCGTTCAGATGGCACGGGCGCCGCTGATACTGCTGACCTTTGCCAATGCCATCAATATCGTGCTGGATCTGTTCCTGGTGTTGGGGCTGGGTATGAAAACGGGCGGTGTCGCTCTGGCGACGGTCGTCGCTGATTACAGCACGCTGATGCTGGGGCTTTACCTGGTTGCAGGGCAGTTAAAAACATTACCCGGTTGCTTCCGTTTCCGTGAGGTGATCCGTTTGGAGGCCATGCAGAGTTTGTTGCTGGTCAACCGGCAACTGTTCGTCAGAACGCTCTGCCTGTTGTTAACCTTTGCGACATTTACGGCATGGGGTTCCCGATTAGGGGGTGATACCCTGGCGGCCAACGCCCTGTTGCTGAATTTCCTGATGCTGATTTCCAATGCCCTGGATGGTTTTGCCTTTGCGGCGGAATCGCTGGTAGGGAGAGCCTGTGGTCAGCGCAACCGGTTGACGTTCCAGTCTGTGGTCAGGGCGACGGGTGTCTGTTCGGTCATCATGGCGTTTGGCTGTTTTTTGATATTTGTGCTGTTTGGGCAGAATATTCTGGGTCTGCTGACGGATATTGACGGACTTGATAAGATGGCCGCTGAATACCTCCCCTGGCTGATCGCCATGCCGCTGGTGGGCGTACTCTGCTTCTGGCTGGACGGTGTCTATATTGGTATGGGCAAGACCGGCCTGATGCAGAACCTGATGGTGTTGTCGACAGGACTGATCTTTATTCCGGCCTGGTACCTGACCCGTGAAGCCGGAAACCACGGTCTGTGGTTTGCCTTTACGTTGTTTATGGCGGCAAGGAGTGTCGGCATGGCGGCAGCGTTTGTCCCTGTATACCGGAACTACTGCCGCACACTGTCGGAGCCGGTCAGCGCTTAAGTACGGTGATTTTTTCATCGAAGACGAGCATGGGATCCAGTCTCGCCTGCAACGCCTTGCGGTGTTCGGATTTAAGCCATTGCCGCCAGGTATGCTCGTTGTCCCAGAGGCTGAAGGTGATCCGGTGGTTGGGGTTGTTACAGTCTTTCAGTGACTCGCAACCGAGAAAGCCCGGGGCTTTTTCGACCAGCGAGGTAGACTGCTGGAGTATGTCGTCGTAATGGGGGCCGAATCCTTCGGCGATGGTGCGATCAATAATGACTTTGATCATGAGCCGCTATCCCTGTTTCTGTACGGACTGATAACCTGTATTTTTATCTTAGTATGACCGGTTCATCTATGCACCGGTGTTTCATGATTGACTGCTCATCCAGTGTGTCGCGACACTGTGACCGTGTGATGACAGTGGCTGTTGATGGATACGAATGACTGAATCAAGCATTGCCCCGACTGACCTGGTGATTGACCATGTCCTGGATACCACCGGCCTGACCTGCCCTGAACCGGTCATGATGCTGCATGGCAAGGTACGGGATATGAGTGAAGGGGACGTGGTGGAAGTGATTGCCACCGATCCGTCAACCCAGCGGGATATTCCCAAGTTCTGCGCCTTCCTGTCCCATGAACTGATCAGCAATGAAGCGCGGGAGAAAACGTTTTACTATTACATCCGCAAGGGTGGCGGCGAATCCTGATCGTTACCATTCCCGGCTATAGGGCTTGAAGTCAAAGAGAGATTGCAGGGGGAAGGTGGGATGCAGCGTCCGGTTGTCAGTATTCAATACTGTTCTCAGTGCCAGTGGTTGTTGCGTTCCGCCTGGCTGGCCCAGGAGCTTCTGAGTACCTTTTCCACTGATCTTGGCGAAGTTCGCCTGGTTCCCGGAACTGGCGGCATTTTCCAGATTGATGTGGATGGCCAGGTGGTCTGGGAGCGTAAAGCCGATGGCGGTTTTCCCGAGGCTAAAATATTGAAGCAGCGGGTCAGGGATTGTGTGAATCCTGATCGGGATCTCGGACATAGTGATAAGTAACGGTTAGATAAAAAGATTCTCCTGCTTGTGGGAGAGTGCTGTTAGCTGATCACTTTAATCTTCCCCAACGTTTTGTCATTTCATTTGCAGATGTTTTCTCATCCTTTCTGATTCATTAAATGCGTGCTGTCCTAAAGCCTGACGAGTGCACTGCCAAGCGAAAGATTCCATTTCCTCAGGGTTATGCCGGGACTGGATACATAGCTGGCTGAGTGGCTTTCGCTCTTTTTTCTTTGAAATAATCCCAGACTTTTTCATGGAAAAAATAAGCAACGGTATTGCACGCTGGCTCAATCAAGGCAACCAGTCCACCGATAGCAAGGCTGCCGGTTAACAGGTAAACAATAGTAAAACCAATGGAAAAGTGAATTACGGCAAAAGTCAGCGTTTTAGTCATAAGTCCAATCTCGTTATTCAGGGATTGGTTAAATGATAGTCATTCTCAATTGCACGGTAAAGTTAATAGATTCAATTACGCTGATTATTGTCTCTGATGGGCTGGATCATCCAGCCCATACATCCTGTGTCGTCAGACCCAGCTGGATTTCTTTTTGGGTTTCAGTAAGGGACCAAACAGGCCAAGCAGAACACCGATCAACAATGTCAGCGCACCATAGAGGTACCAGCGCTGGTGAGTGCTGTCTGAAAGCTGCTGGTTTTCCACCTGCAGGGTGTTGAGCTGGGCTTTCAGTTGTTCATTATTTACGACCAGTGTTTTGTTGCGGCTGTCGATCTCCAGGCTGTTGGCGGAGACTTCCCGAATACGGGTGAGTTCCTGCTCAAGTTTGCGGATTTTCTGGGTGCTGCTGTTGAGCTTGTCCGTCAATTCCCGGTTGCTGGTTTCAAATGCGTTCAGCTTCTTACGGTAGTCGGTATTTTGTGATACCAGTTTGACGTTTTCTTTTTGTGCCCGTTCCAGTTGGTCTTTGGCAGGTTCTTCTTTCAGCAAATATTGCTCAGGGATATAGCCTTCGTTGCCGGAACGGGTACGAACCTTGAGGTACTCTTCACCGTTGTCGGCTTTGGCTTCTTCGAGCACTTCCAATGCTGTGCCGGTTTTCAGGCCGCGGTGGATAATCCTGTACTCATTACCCGGGCCTGCCCGCAGCGGTACGTACAGGGTATCGGAGATATAGCGGGTTTCGGCCTGAACGACGCTGGCGGTCATGATGGCCATTAAAAAAGGAATCAGTCTTTTCAAGGCTGTGCTCTCTATCGGGCTGCCAAAAGGTGGAACTATGACATAAATCCAAGCAGCAAAACCACAGCATGTCGACAGTGGTTTTACATGCCGCAGTTTGGTTGCTTAAGCGGTCAGGTGCCGGGTCTGCGGTTTACAAAACGACCTTGAACGGTTTTACGGTCACGTGTACGTATACGCCAGCTTCAATATATGGGTCAGCGTCAGCCCAGGCCTGTGCGGCTTCAAGGTTATCAAATTCAGCGATGACCAAACTGCCGGTGAAACCGGCATCGCCCGGATTCTCCGAATCAATGGCAGGGTGCGGTCCTGCCGTCAGCAGACGACCTTCAGCACGCAGGGTCTCCAGGCGGGCAAGGTGTGCGGGTCGTGCGCCCTGGCGCAGGGGCAGGCTGTTTTCAATATCTTCACTGATAATGGCGTAATACATCGTGTACTCCGGTAAACACGTGACAACTGATTTCGTTTTGTATGAAAGATCAGGCGTTGTGTCAGGTGGTTTTATCGCTTTCTTCCTGCTTGATATAACGAGCCAGGAAGAGAAACTGGATGATCACAAAGGCAAACGTGAGGCCGAGACTGCCGAATACCTTGAAATCCACCCAGATGGTTTCGAAGGTGAACGCCACGTAGAGGTTCGCCGCGCCGAGCAGGATGAAAAAGATGGCCCAGCTGGTATTAAGGCGTGTCCAGATAGCATCGGGCAGAGTCATGGCATGGTCCAGCATCCGTTGGATCAGTGGTTTCTGGCCAATGAACTGGCTGGCAAGGAACGCCACACCGAATATCCAGTTCACGATGGGGGCTTTCCATTTCAGGTAGGCCTCCTCATGAAACGCCAGGGTCAGAGAGCCAAACAGCAGTACAGCTACCAGTGTGATCAGCTGGCTCTTTTCCAGGCTTTTATGCTTCAGGTAGAGCAGGCCATAGATAATCACAGAGGCAACGATCAGTACCATCGTGGCACTGAAAATGCCGCCGAACTCAAATTCATGCCCCGCCAGGCTGACAGTCCGGGGATCAATCTTGTAAACAATGAAAAAAACCAGCAATGGCAGAAAATCGATAAACTGCTTCATAAGTGAATTGGCTCGTCCTGTTTCAGGTCTGATACCATGCACTGCTGCTACGTTGAACTGTAACGGCAAGGTTGGATCAAAAGATCTAGTTTACTGGGTGTCTTCGTCAGGATAAAGAACACAGATGTATAGTCGTGCTGACCTGCATTGTCATACTACTGCCTCGGATGGTGTCCTTTCACCGGGGCAGCTGCTGGCCCGCGCCCGGGAACAGGGGGTGGATCTGCTGGCAGTGACGGATCATGACACGGTAGCTGGCGTCCGGCATCTGTTATCCCGTGAAGAGGCGCATGGGTTGACATTGATTGCTGGTACGGAATTGTCCTGTGTGTGGGGTAATCAGGAAATTCATGTGGTCGGTCTGGGTTTTTTGCTATCTGAACCTGGCGTCGATGAGTGTCTGGCACGTCAGCATCAGGCCCGCTGGCAGCGTTGTGAGCGCATTGCCGAAAAGGTGGCAAAGCGGTTGTCACAGGTGACGGCAGAACAGTTGCTGACCGGCGCAATGACGTTGGCCAGAGAGACCCAGCTTGCAGCCAGTTCAGATTTTGTGCCAGGCCCGGATGAGCTGCAAATTGGTCGGCCTCATTTTGCCGACTGGTTGGTTCAGGAGGGTGTGGTGCCTCACCGTGAGGCGGCCTTCAAGAAGTATCTTGGTAATAAACATCTCGGTAACGCAAAATCTCACTGGCCTCACCTGTCAACGGTTGTGGACTGGATTCGCAGCTGGGGCGGTGTGCCGGTACTGGCGCATCCCGGCAAATACAAACTGACCGGGATGAAACTGCAGGCGCTCATCGAAGACTTTGCCAAAGCGGGCGGCCTTGCCATGGAAGTGGTGGGTTGTCTGCAGCCGTGGGGTGAGCGTGACAAGCTGGCGCAATTGTGCGGTAAATACCATTTGGCGGCCTCGCTGGGCAGTGACTTTCATGGTCCGTGGTCAGACCGGATCGAGTTGGGGCGACTGGGGCCTGTTCCTGAAAATTGTCAGCCGGTGTGGGAACTTTTTGATGACAGAGTCTTACCGGTTGCTTCGGGAGTTGGCTTATAATCGCCATTCTCCTTTCACAGATTGAAACCTTGCCGTGAGCCAGTTTTTTCAAATTCACTCAGAAAATCCCCAGGCGCGCCTGGTCCGTCAGGCGGTTGATATCGTTCGCGATGGCGGTGTGATTGTTTACCCTACGGATTCCGCCTATGCCCTGGGGTGTCGTATTGGTGAAAAAAAGGCGATTGAGCGTATTCGCCGTATCCGTCAGTTGTCAGACCGGCATAACTTCACCCTGGTCTGTCGTGACCTTTCCGAGTTGGCCACTTATGCCAAAGTGGAAAACAGCGCCTACCGTTTCCTGAAAAGCAAAACCCCCGGCGCCTGGACATTCATTCTGAAGGCTACCAGCCAGGTGCCAAGGCTGGTGTTGCATCCCAAGCGTCGCACCATTGGTATCCGGGTGCCTGACAGTGCAATTGCCCAGGCCCTGTTGGCAGAGCTGGGGGAACCGCTGGTCAGTAGCACGCTGATCCTGCCGGGGGATGACTATCCGCTGATAGATCCCTATGAGATTCGCCAGGTGCTGGAGCATCAGGTTGACCTGGTGATTGATGGCGGTTTCTGCGGTATGGAAGCAACCAGCGTCGTCAGCCTGGTTGAAGATGTCCCGGAGATTCTGCGTCATGGCAAGGAGGATACGACCGAGCTGGTGGACTGAGTTCTGTTCTGCGGCGTTCCGGCATATCCGGAACTTTCAAAACCGGATACACTCTCACGTTATTAGAACTGACTGAAAAATAAACGGACTTTCTGGAGAACCTTTTGAGCGCCACAGACCCCGGTTCGCGGGTATTATCAGGCATGCGGCCGACCGGACAGTTGCACCTCGGCCATTATCACGGTGTGTTGAAAAACTGGCTGACGCTTCAGCACCAGTATGACTGCTTCTTTTTTGTGGCGGACTGGCATGCCCTGACGACGCATTACGATAATCCCGGTGATATCGAGAGCCATGTGCTTGAAATGGTGGTGGACTGGCTGGCGGTTGGCATCAATCCGGGGCAGGCAACGTTGTTTGTTCAGTCAAAGGTGCCGGAACATGCCGAGTTGCACCTGCTGTTATCCATGATGACACCCTTGTCATGGCTGGAGCGTGTGCCCAGTTATAAAGACCAGCAGGAAAAGTTGCGAGAGCGGGATTTGTCGACCTATGGTTTCCTGGGATATCCGTTGCTGCAGAGTGCGGATATTCTGATATATCGCGCAGGCCTGGTGCCGGTAGGTGCCGACCAGGAAAGCCATGTGGAGATAACCCGGGAAATCGCCCGTCGGTTTAATCATCTTTATGGGCGTGAACCCGGTTTTGAAACCATTGCCGAGCAGGCGATTGGCAAGATGGGACGCAAGCAGGAAAAAATGTATCGCAACCTGCGCAAAGCGTACCTTGAAAACGGCGATCATGAGGCATTGGAAACCGCGCAGGCACTGTTGAAAGAACAGCAGAATATCACGTTGGGTGACCAGGAGCGCCTGCTGGGTTATCTTGAAGGAACCGGCAAGATGATTCTGCCTGAGGCGCATGCCCTGTTGACGCCCATGGCAAAGATGCCGGGGCTGGACGGTCAGAAAATGTCGAAGTCCCTGGGTAATACCATTGGTCTTCGCGATGACAGCGATACTGTGGCAGAAAAGATTCGTCGTATGCCAACTGATCCTGCCCGGGTTCGTCGCAATGATCCGGGTGAGCCGGAACATTGTCCGGTGTGGAATTTCCATAAGGCCTATTCTGATGAGAAGACCCGTGAATGGGTGCAGTCGGGTTGTCGTAATGCAGGGATCGGTTGTGTGGACTGCAAGCAACCGGTCATTGAACAGGTAATCAGTGAGGTTGAGCCGATTCGCCTGCGGATTGCGGATCTGGAAGACAACCTGGATGAAGTGCAGGGCATTATTGCTGAAGGCAATGAACGTGCGCGCGATGAAGCGCAGGATACCCTCAAGGATGTGCGCGAGGCTATGGGACTGGCTTACCGTTAGGATATGAGTATGGATGCGGAAACGATCGATCAATCGGCAACGCCGGGTGAACAGGTGAAGGCCAATGAACTTCCTGTGGAAACGGTGGAAGGTGCGCTTGAGCAAAGCGTACGCTTGGCCGTGTTCCGTGGTGAAGTACTCAGCAAGTTGCCGGATGATCTTTATATTCCGCCGGAAGCCCTCGAAGTTTTTCTGGAAGCCTTTGAGGGACCGCTGGATCTTCTGCTGTACCTGATCAAGCGAAACAACGTCGATATTCTTGAAATGCCGGTGGCAGAAATTACCCGGCAATATATGAGTTATGTAGAACTGATGCAGGCAAGCCAGTTTGAGCTGGCGGCAGAATACCTGGTGATGGCAGCGACGCTGGCAGAAATCAAATCCCGTATGTTGCTGCCTCGTCAAACCCAGGTGGATGACGAGGAAGAAGATCCCCGGGCAGAACTGATCCGCCGCTTGCAGGAATATGAACGCTTCAAGACTGCGGCAGAGGATCTGGACAGCATTCCGCGTCAGGGGCGGGATTTTTACCTGGCCAGTGCGGAGCCGCCCAGGCTGGAAACGCAGAAAGTGCATCCGGATGTGGATCTTCGTGAAGTACTGCTGGCGTTATCAGAAGTGCTTGGGCGTGCTGACCTGTTTGAAGATCATCATATTGAGCGTGAAGCACTTTCTACCCGTGAACGTATGGCGCAGGTTTTGAGCCGACTGAAATCGGATGGTTTTACCCCGTTTGTGGCCCTGTTCACCGTCTCGGAAGGGCGACTGGGTGTGGTTGTGACATTTCTGGCTATTATGGAATTAATAAAAGAATCTCTGGTCGAGCTGGTTCAGACCGAGCCCTTTGGTCCCATTCATGTCAAGGCACGCACGGAATGAGCAACGAAGAGCCATCGGTAAAACTGATTCTGGAAGGCGCCCTGCTGGCGGCGGGCAAACCGATGAACCTGGAGCAGCTTGCCCATTTGTTTGATGAGCATAAGCGTCCGGATAAACCCACCCTCAAGGCGGCGTTGGAAGCGATTGCTGCCGACTGCGAAGGGCGGGGGTTTGAACTGAAGGAAATTGCCAGTGGCTGGCGCTTCCAGGTGCGACAGGCGTTGAGTCCCTGGGTGGGACGGCTCTGGGAAGAAAAACCCCAGCGTTACACCCGGGCTATGCTGGAAACCCTGGCACTGGTTGCCTATCGGCAGCCGATCACCCGGGGCGAAATCGAAGACATCCGTGGCGTTAGTGTGAGTTCCAATATTATGCGCACCTTGCAGGAACGGGACTGGGTGCGTATTGTGGGCCACCGCGATGTGCCTGGCCGACCGGCGATGTTTGCCACTACCCGGCAGTTTTTGGATTACTTCAATCTGCAGAACCTCGACGAATTACCGCCGCTCAGCGAAATCCGGAACCTGGATGAAATGGCAGCGTCACTGGAAGGCGGTGCGGTGGAACTGCCAGAAGCGGCCCAGCAGGCATTGCAGGGGTTGGCTGAGGAAGAGAGTCGTGCCGAAGTCACTGGCGCTGAGCAGGAGAGTGCTTCAGGGTCGATGGTGGAAGTTGCCCAGCAGTTTCAGGAAGAGAGTGAGAAAAATGTTGAGCGCCTCTTTGCAGAGCTCGATGACCTTGAAACCGGCCTGAAAACCACCTTTACCGATTTTGATCCCCGTGATCATGATGAGGTTCATGATGCGGATGACGGGGGTGACACGGATGAAGCAGTCCATGTCGAGATAACCTATGATACACACGACGACGGTGATGGAATCCAGTCCTCTGATGACGCGCCAGAACAGGATGAAGAAGACTCTTCTGTCGCTGACCTGAAAGACTGACATCGAGTAACCTTAAAGAAAATTGACCGGGGTTTTCGGCCTGATGCCGGAACCCCGGTCTTGTTTTGATAGCAGTAATGATTATGACAGATACCAAAGAAATCGAGTCGCCTGTTGAAGGTGAGCGGTTGCAGAAGTTATTGGCCCGCCAGGGACTGGGTTCCCGGCGTGAAATCGAAGGCTGGATTGCGGATGGCCGTGTCACGGTCAATGGCGACAAGGCAACCCTGGGAGTCAGGGTGTCTGGTGCAGAAGATATCCGTGTAGATGGGCGCCAGGTTAAGTGCCAGACAACTAAAACGCGTCGTGTATTAGCCTATAACAAGCCGGAAGGGGAAGTCTGTACACGTCAGGGTACGGATAATCGTCCGACGGTGTTTGACCGTTTGCCCAAGCTGAAAGGTGAACGCTGGGTCAACGTTGGCCGGCTGGATATCAATACCTCCGGTTTGTTGCTGTTCACGACGGATGGAGAACTGGCTAACCGCCTGATGCACCCTTCCCACCAGATTGAGCGCGAATATGCGGTACGTGTATTCGGGGATATCACCCAGGAAAAGATCAGCAATATGTTCCGTGGGGTAGAGTTGGAAGACGGTCTGGCCCGATTCACCGATATTGTCGACAGTGGGGGCGAAGGCCGAAATCACTGGTTCCATGTCTGTCTGCTGGAAGGGCGTAACCGGGAAGTGCGCCGGTTGTGGGAATCCCAGGAGCTGGCGGTCAACCGATTGAAGCGGGTGCGTTATGGGAGTGTGATCATTCCGGATCACCTGCGCCAGGGGCAGTGGGCTGAACTCGACCAGGCGACAGTGGATGCGCTTGCGGCATTGGTAGGGTTGGAACCGGTACCCGTGAATATCAACAGCAGTCGCGAAGAGACTGTCCGGATGAAGCGTCTGCAGGGTAAGCGCATAGCGCCTGTGGCACGAAAGAAAAGCCGCAACCCCAGGGTGGCTTCAAACGTTCGTTAACCGCATTTCAAACAGCCATACTGTCGCATCAGTTTTACGACAGTATGGCCATGATCAATAACGGCAGGGGATCACGCGTAAGCGGTTGCCCGCATATCGAAAATCAGTTTCTCGGCCGCGCAGACAAAATCAAATCGTGCCTGGATGCAGGTTTCCAGGTCGGTCTGGGTGATGTGTGTGCTGATGGTGCAGGGATCGCTTTCAATGCTGTGTGCCAGTTCCTGCAGCTTGACCAGTCTGGCTTCCGCTTCCTGTTGACTGCCGGCTTTAATGGTCAGTTCCGTAACGGTATCTTCTTCCTGGATCAGGGTGCCGATGTCCATGCAGTTGCAGGCGGTAGTGTTTACTTCAGTCATGGTGTTTCCGGTCTATCACATTCAGGGAGGCAGTCTAGAGGGTCTGTTTTGGGTCAACACATGACCTGGGTCAACGAAACACCTTAAGACTGGTCAATTTTGTATCGTATTACATTTCCAGGGCGGGTCAGATTGGTAGAAATGGCTACGGTGTCCTGCAAAAACCGTTAGGCCTGCCAAATCAGGTTTCAGGTTTTGGGCAATGTTCAATATTGCTCGGAAGTGGCGTTTTCCAGGGCACCGTAAAGGTTTTTCCATTCCACCAGGGGATCACTGAAATCCTGTATCAGGTGGTCGGGCATCGCATCAAGACGCTCAAGCATATTGCGATATTCATCGTGAAAGTAACGGCAGACACTATTACTCATTGAGATGTTATGCAGGCAAAGGTTGCCGTAATCGTCTATTCGGTGGGCAGCCGCTGAATATTCAGCGTGATACTGGTAAGGGTACTCGGGGTTTTGGTCATCAGCATGAGTAACCAGCGGACTGACCAGTAATAAGGAGAGAAGCGTTTTCCAGAACATACATACATCCCTGTACAGCTACGCTTCCAGGCATGTTGAACAGCCAGGAAACAGATCATCAATCACTACATCAATCTTAGACCAGGCCAGCGTGCCTGTTCGCTGAGGTCAGTGGATGGATATAATCGAACAACACTTTTGGCAGAAACAGGTAACAGCGATTTTCAGGCTGTTTATAAAAGGTCAGATTGTTGACGGTGGCTTTGCTTTTTTGGGGAAGGGTTATCTGCCTCGAGGATGGATCTCAGCCACCGGCTGAGTCCAATGTTGTGTGGGTATAAGCCGCTTTGTGGGATCTGGTCTGTGAAGCGTTGATCGGTATGGGAGTACATTTGTATGAGTAGCTGTATGCGAGCGCAGTAAGACTGAGGCTGGAAAGGAAGGCGGGAATTTCGATGATGGCTAAAAGGCTTGCCAGTGCAGCCCCGCCGATGAGCGCTGCCATGCCAATGAAAGAGGATGCAAGCAGGAGTGATGTTACAGCGGCGACGATGGCGACTTTGTAGCCTGAGATACTGAAATGTTTGATGGTATCTTTCACAGCATATGAGAAACCCTGGAAACAACTTTTCTGACATGCCGACGGCATTTTGTACACGCCACGTGCAAAGCCTTCGGCCAAACCAAGCAGCAATCCTACCGGAGCCACCACAATACCCACAATAAAGCCGACAAAAAAACCGAGTACACCGAATATTTTGCCAGTATAGCTGCCTTTGCCACCGAGATTTTGCCCATATTCCAGCAGTAACTCAGCAGGTTCTGTTGCACGTTCGAATCCCTTCAAGGCGCCCAGGGAAATATTGAGTATTAAATGGACAACAGGGGTTGAAACAACCGCAACAGTCCGTCTAAAACAAGACCGATTGTTTCCTGTCGGCCCAGTTGTTGATTGTGGTTTCGGTGCTGGTTGGCTGACAGTGTTATTGGTAGGGGTTTGGGTTTTCATCACTATTCCCCCTGTTACTCTGGCTAACAATGTATAGGGCAATACCCATTTAGACTTTGATCATGGCTGGAAGTTCGATGAAGTGGCCAACGGTAAGAATGATTTTTTATGCATTGTTACTGTAAGGGGCTTTTAGCCCCTTGCAGTAAGTTCTATGGTTATTCAGACAAGAATGTTCATAACGAACATGGATAAAAACGCGTTAATCAGGCAGATAGCAAACAGGATCGGAAAACGGCGGGCATCGGTGCCGATGACGCCCAGAATCCGGCCGGCATACTGAATCAGGGAGCCCATCAGGTAGATCGCCGGTGCCAGAATGGCCAGATGAGTGCCGTTCAGGATGCCATCGGAAAACAGGCCGACCGCCACACCAATTCCGCCGCCCATGGACATAAAGGCGCCCATCAGCACGGTCGCTGCTTCACCAGGCAGTCCCACCAGGGCCATGACGGGGCCGAACAGGGCGCCCATCAGCTCCATGGCGCTGGTCACGTTCAGGGCCTTGATGATAACGAAAGCCATCATGATGTTGGGAATGGTGCTGGAGGTGGCGATACCCCAGCCCTTGCGCGCGCCTTCAACGAAGACGTCAGTAATCATCGGTTTCTTAGCCTGTTCAGCCATGAGCGACGTCTCCCTTAATATCGGTGTGATCAGTAGGTTGCTTCTTGTCTTCGGTCAGGGTGATGTACAAACGCATCAGGTTGGCGCCAACGACCTTGAAGACGAGCATGACCATGAAGCAGAGACCGATAGAGGCGGGTACTGCCAGTTCACCATTCGCGTCTGTCAGAGTGAACAGGATGGCGCCTGAGCTGAAGAAGTTGACGATCATTGCACCTGCCGAGAACTGGAAGGCTGTGAACACGTCGGCTTCTTTGGCGGTCAGGTCCTTGTTATCGATCAGGGACTTGGTCATGGACGCGCCGGCGTCGGTGCTCTGGAGGCTGGCGATCAGTGCCAGGCCGGTATTACCGGGAATGCCCATCAGCGGCTTGAGCAGCGGGGTCATCAGACGACGGGCGGCTTTCAGGGCGCCGTAATGCTCAAGGATGTTCACCATGGCCAGTGCGAACATGACTGTCGGTACGAGGCTCAGGGCAAACATGAAGCCATCCCGGGCCCCGCTGCCGCCTGCACCGCGGAAGGTGGAGCCGGCTGCGGTGACGACACCCTCAGCATTTTCAGAAACGCCGGACACCAGTTTGCCAAACGATCCGTTCAGGGTTGTGAAGTCGAAGACTCCCCACCACTCGTTGGATTTCATCAATCCGGAAAAGAAGACGACAGCGAATGCCAGTGCGACATAGCCGCCCCATGACACCTTGTCCTGAGAACCCTCAGTGTTACTCATTAACCATTACCCTGTGTAGATCAATACTGGTCAGCCGGGATATTCAAGAGGGAATATCGGCCTGGTACCTGCTGCACGGGCGAACCTTGGTCTCTGTCACTGCAGCCGGTCAGGCGGTCCAGGTGGGGAGGTGCATCGGATCGTCGGGCAACGGGGCAGGCTGGCTGCAGGCGGGAGATGATAGTAAGAAACATCAAAAATGCAGTTGACCTGCGTCAAAAACGGCCTCCACTTTTTTATATTGTTAGCGGGTTAGTCCACCTGCATTGGCATACTGGAAAATAAGTATCTCAATCGTTTTTTTTTGTTGAGTGTTTTATTGGTTTTCATCAATTGCTGAAAATGGGGGGTAACGATTTTTCGTATTCATGCAAATGCTTTAAGGGCTACAGTTTTTATGGTTGTGGTTCTGTATGAATGAGTAGGAGGTGGGCTTACGGTTTGAAATAATGTCGATATCCATTTTTTCTGTCTAAAGAAATAGCGTGTTTTTTGAAGGCAGTTGGTAGTGTTACCTGTGTTGGCACTGCAAAAAAACCTTCCATTTGGAGTATGGTGATATTGGTAGCCAACCAGACATCTATGATCGTATCGTTTTATATCGATTCCGGCTAGGTATAAGGTTGACCGAGAGTTTATATTCAGAGGGAATTATCAACGTGTTTTTTCATGTCCCGTGTAATAGACCTGGCAACAGGTACGCTAATGGCTGCGCTGATTAATAGAACTGTAACAGCACCCCAGCGAAGTAAATTTGCCTGCGATTGCAAGGATTCCAGATATTTAGTCATCTCTAAAGCTTTCATCATATTAAGATGTCCGGATCCGCACAACTTATGGTCACAAGGCGTATGGTCTTCATATAGTTTGATAAAGTCATCAAAGTATTTGTTTGTTTTCGCCTTCTGCTGTTGCATTTCAAGAAAGGATCTGGGAATGAAATGGTAGCTTGATTTTTTTAATATAGATCGAATCTGGTCAGGTTTTAGCGAATTATTTATTGACAACATTAATGCTGCGGCCATTGAAACGGTCGGAGCTGCTCCACTTGCCCCCATTTCAAGATGATGAAGTTTCGTAGTATTATCAGGATGCAGATATTGCCCGTCGGAATTAGCTCCTAAGTCGATACACCCTTTGTTTTGCAGGGCATTTCGAAAATTGCCTCTATCCAATCCCGCCACTGTAATAACTTCATTGGAACAGCGGAGGATAGTATAACTCTCTTCTTGATCATTCCCTCCAGAAGCTATTATTGTTACTCCCTGCTTATGAAGCATGCTTACGGTATCATATAGAGCACTAACGAGTGAATTATTCCCTTGAAAGCCAATAGATAGATTTATAACCTTGGCAGGATTTGGATTGATAGGAATGTTTTCAACCTTCAGTCCAGCAGCCCACTTCATCGCATCAATAGATTGTTTTAAAAAAATTCAAAATTCATTTCTTCATGTTTATTATTTTTACAATGGTCACTAAAAATTCTAATGGGCAAGATAGCTATCCTTTTATGGAGCTGGTCATGATTAGGTCCAGTATACGTTGCACCACAGAGTCGCCCCGTTACCGAAAGTCCATGGTAATCATTTACGTCAGATGGGTCATTGTCGTAGCCATTGCCATCATTGGCACATTCGGATTCAGCAATGAAATCATAGCCGGGTAGTATTGTATAAGGTTTAAGTAATTTATGGTCATGAATGCCACTGTCAAGAACGGCAACCACTACCTGTTCCTTTACAGGCAATTTTGACAACAGATCAACAATATCATTAATACTATTAAGCGTATCAGGTTCTTTAAGTTTATTGGCTGGCTTTTTCTCGGTCTTATTATCTGGGTTTGCAGAATTTTGGTTAGCTATATTTTCTTTTTTTAAAGTATTTTCAGCTGTTTCTTGACCATCTTTTATTAAAGGTGGTTGTTGTGGCTTTATTTCGTTTTCGATGCTCTTGTCATTGTTATCACTGAATAACTGAGCGATATCTTGAATCACTTCATCGGGGTCGTTGTTGCTCTGACTATTGCCATGGTGATGTTCATGATTGGCAGCCGATAGGCTTTGGTCATAGTTGTTTGTAAATAAATGCCTGATATCCTTCAAGGCATCCTCATCATAATTACATTGTTCATCCGGTAAATTATCGAAATCCAGCCAGCTACATTGCTTTTCGCAGACAAACTCAGGCTGTTCAGCAGGGTTATAGAATAAACAGGTATCGCTGTATGTGCTATTGGAAGGAAATGCTGAGACCAGGTTGCCCATAGAGGGATTAGCTACATCCCTGTTTGCATAAGGGGGAGGATTTACCTTTCCCAAACCTGACAGTAACCATCCCGTCCCCACCATCATCATTTTGGTCACCTGTCAGAGAGAAAAGCGGGTTTTCCTGCCAGCAGGTTTAATGCATTGAGCAGCAGTGCTGTTTATACTTTTGTCTGATAGATGTTGATTTGTAGGTTTTTTAATCACAGCTTGACACTCTTATATAGATTCAGGAGAAAAAAATAATGAAAGATGTGGTTTTCATTATGTGAATGACAACACGGGAAATTACCGAGTGCCTACTCTGCTCATAATTATTAGTCTCTTAAGTGATAAAAAAGTTCATTGGAACGCGTTTATTTTATAAGTTAATCAGTTATTGTTTGTTCCAGATAGGTTTAATGTCTCAAGCTTACTTTTGTCATGATTCATGCCAAGAAGTATTTATGAGGTGGATTCTGAATATGAGATTAATTTTGACTGATTACATATCTGTTGTTCAGGTTGCCTGTATTCAGTGTCCGGAAACTCAGGGAATTGTTAAAGATAAAGAACAGAAGGCAGTCGGCGCTGCAAAAAAACTTCCATTTACAGACTGGTGATAATGGTAGCCAACCTGACATCTATGATCGTATCGTTTTATATCGATTCCGGCTAGGTATAAGGTTGACCGAGAGTTTATGTTCAGAGGGAATTATCAACATGTTTGTTTCATGTCCCGTGTAATAGACCTGGCAACAGGTACGGTAATGGCTGCGCTGATTAATAGAACTGCAACAGCACCCCAGCGAAGCGAATTTGCCTGCGACTGCAGGGATTCCAGATATTTAGACATCTTTAACGCTTTCAATATATTGAGATTCCCGGATCCGCACAATTCATCGTCACAAAGCGCATGGTCTTCAAAGAGTTTTATCATGTGATCAAAATCTTTGTTGGTGTTCGCCTTCCGGCGTTGCTCCTCAAGGTAGGTTCTGGTAAGGAAACGGTCACTCGATTTTTTTAATAAATATCGAATATCCTCAGGTTTCAGCGCATTATTGATTGACAACATTAATGCAGCGGTCATTGAAACAGTTGGTGCTGCGCCACTTGACCCCATTTCAGGGTAATAATATTCCGTGGCATCATTCGGATGAACATACTTCCCCATGGAATTAGCCCCCAAGTCGATACATCCCATGTTTTGCCGGGCATTTCGAAAATGGCCTGTTTGCAATCCCGCCACTGTAATAACCTCATTGGAACAGCGGGGGACCGTATAACTCTCATCTTGAGCATTGCCTCCAGACGTTATTATCGTTACACCCCGATTATGAAGCATGCTTACGGTATCATATAGCGCATCAACGTAGGTTCCATTCCCTTTAAAAAAAACAGATAAATTGATAACCTTGGCAGGATTTGGATTGAGAGGAATATTTTCAACCTTCAGTCCAGCAGCCCACTTCATCGCATCAATATATTTTTTAACATACATTTCCTTATGGTTTTCTTTATTTTTATTCTTTTTACAAGGGCCGTCCGAAAGTCTTATGGGTAATATCGCTATCCTTTTATGAAGCTGGTCACGGTTAGGACCCGTATACGTTGCGCCACAGAGACGCCCTGTTACCGCCAGTCCATGGAAATCATTTACGTAAGTGGGGTCATTATCGTAGCCATCGCCATCATGGGCACATTCAGGTTCAGGGATGAAATCATAGCCGGGTAGTATTGTATAAGGTTTAAGTAATTTATGGTCATGAATGCCACTGTCAATAACGGCAACCACTACCTGTTCCTTTACAGGCAGTTTTGACAACAGGTCAACAGCATCATTAATACTATCAAGCGTATCAGGTTTTGTGATTTTATTGTCTGGCTCTTCCTCGGTCTTATTATCTGGGTTTACAGAATTCTGGTGAGATATATTTGCTCTGTTCAAAGCATTTTCTGCTGTTTCTTGATCATCCTTTATTAAAGGTGATTGTTGTGGGTTTATTTCGTGTTCGATGCTTTTGTCATTGTCATCACTGAATAGCTGAGCAATATCTTGAATAACTTCATCAGGGTCGTTATTGCTCTGACTATTGCCAAGGTGATGTTCATGATTGGTAGCCGATAAGTTTTCGTCATCGTTGTTTGTAAATAAATGTCCGATATCCTTCAAAGCATCTTCATCATAATTACATTTTCCATCTGGTAAGTGATCGAAATCCAGCCAGCTACATTCCTTTTCACAGACAAACTCAGGCTGGGCAGCTGGGTTGTAGAATAAACAAGTATCGCTGGACGTGCTATTGGAAGGAAATGCTGAGACCAGGTTGCCCATAGGGTGGTTAGCTACATCTCTTTTTTCATGTAGGGGGGAATTTACTTTTCCCAAACCGGACAGTAGCAATCCAGTGCCCACCATCATCATTTTGGTCACCCGCCAGAGGGAAAAGCGGGTTTTCCTGCCAGCAGGTTTAATGCATTGAGAGGCAGTACTGCTTATACTTTCGTCTAATTGAGGTTGATTTGCAGGTTTTGTAATCACAGCTTGACACTCTTATATATAGGTTCAGGAGTAAAAACATCATAATGAAAGGTGTTTTTTTCATTATGTGAATGGCAATGCAGAACGTTACAGGGTGCTCACTCCGCTCATAATTATTAGTCTCTTCAGTGATAAAAAAGTTCCTTGATTGGTATTTATTTTATAAGTTGTTTTGTCAT
Organism: Kistimonas ophiarachnellae; assembly: GCF_057552235.1. Taxonomy (NCBI): domain Bacteria; kingdom Pseudomonadati; phylum Pseudomonadota; class Gammaproteobacteria; order Oceanospirillales; family Endozoicomonadaceae; genus Kistimonas; species Kistimonas ophiarachnellae. The sequence continues at coordinate 94,947 of NZ_BAAJPA010000012.1, forward strand.
TGTTTATTCTAGACAGGTTGAATTTCTGAGGTTTGCTTTTTTTTTTTTTTTTTTTTTTTTTTTTTTTTTTTTTTTTTTTTGAGTAGACCATGATTGTCGTTCTTTTTGTTTGTCTTAAGAGACAATAAACAGATACTGTCGTAAAAAATGAATTTGTGAGCATTGGATGTCAGGGGGTACTGACACTACTGCAAGACAAGCATTGCGATTATCGACCACTATAACGGTCGCCAGTCAGATATAAACGAAAGCGTAATATCTATAACATTAATGGATCTGATATCCGGAAAATTGGTTGAGTGTTTGATATACATCCTGCAACGGCATATAACAGTGTGTGCAGAGAAACATAGACCTCGAAGACGTTTCTACATGTCAATCGCCAGTCAAAATCAACGTTTGCGCTTGAGGTAAATGCAAATCCTCAACGACTCATATGCAAGGGTGTTAGCGTAGTATTTTCATGATGCGCTCCATCATGGTTCGTAATGCCGGAATGGTTCCCTGCTCTGTGAATTGAGTGGCTGCCAAAGGAATGGCCGTGTCTTTCTGAGCTGATTACCGAAAGAGGTGAATAACAGGCCAGTGAGAGGGTCATAAATTTGATGGAGGGCGATTTTGTGATTGCTGTTGTTATGTTTATTGACTTGGCAAACCCGCTGGATCAGGTTACAAAGGGTTTCCTTGAATTCGTGGCACTTGTTAACCAATCCGTACAGGACAAAAGGTTTATGACCAGCGAGCAGTCAGCACTCAAAAGCAATGTTCACCTGATGGGAGAATTGCTGGGCAATACCATCAAGGCACATTTGGGTGACGAGTTTCTTGACCAGATCGAACAGATCCGCCATTTGTCCAAGTCCGGCCGCGAAGGCAATGAGGCCGATCATGAAAAACTGGTGGCTTTGCTGAAAAACCTCGATGACAGCCAGCTGGTGCCCGTCACCCGGGCTTTTACCCAGTTTCTTAACCTTGCCAATATCGCGGAACAGTTTCACACCGTGTCGCGTGAGTGTGAGCAGGATGTTTGCGTTCCCGATACGCTGGATGACCTCTTTGTTCGCCTGAAAGCCCGTCAGTTTACGCCAGAACAGATCCGCGACAGCGTCGCCGCCATGACCATTGAACTGGTGCTCACGGCGCACCCCACGGAAGTGACTCGCAGAACCGTCATTCAGAAGCACTCTGAAATTACGGAGTGCCTGACGCAAATGGAGCATTCCGACCTGTTGCCGCGGGAGCGTGAGCGACTGGTCAATCGCCTTGAGCAGTTGATTGGTCAGATCTGGCATACCGAAGAAATTCGCAGTCATCGGCCGACGCCTGTTGATGAAGCCAAATGGGGATATGCCACGGTAGAGCACTCTCTCTGGCATGCGTTGCCGGAGTTCCTGCGGCAGCTGGATGAACGACTGCATCAATATACCGGCTATCATCTGCCACAGGACGCCATGCCGGTTCGGTTTGCTTCCTGGATGGGCGGCGATCGTGACGGGAACCCGAATGTCACGGCCGCGGTGACCCGTGAGGTGCTGTTTCTGAGCCGCTGGATGGCGGCAGACATGTTTCTCCGGGAGCTGCAGCCATTGATCAGTGAGCTGTCAATGGCGGAGTGCTCCCCGGACCTGAGTTACCAGGCCCGTGGCAGCCACGAACCTTATCGCCTGGTGCTGAAGGAATTACGGGAACGCCTCAAGGCGACACGCCGTTATTGCGAACAGAAACTAGCAGGGCGGGATGCGTCAGACGACGGTATCCTGGAGAGTGATGAAGCGTTAGTTGCACCCCTTCAGCTTTGTTATGACTCACTGTGCGACGTTGGGCTGTCTGTGATTGCCCGGGGTCCATTACTGGATCTCCTGCGCCGTGCCCGCTGTTTCGGACTGGGGCTGGTCAGGCTGGATATACGTCAGGAAGCCGCGCGTCATACGGGGGTTCTGTCTGAGCTGACCCAATACCTGGGGCTGGGGGATTATGCGCAATGGACTGAGCAGGAGCGTCAGGCGTTTCTGCTGGCAGAGCTGGACAACCGTCGTCCATTAATCCCCCTGGACTGGCAGCCTTCCGATGACGTACAGGAAGTGTTGGATACCTGTCGCGTGATTGCGACCCAGAAGCAGGAACGGTTGGGATCTTACGTGATCTCCATGGCCCGTGAACCTTCAGACGTTTTGTCCGTCATTCTGTTGCTGCGGGAAACCGGTTGCCGATTCAATATGCCGGTTGCACCGCTGTTTGAAACCCTGGCGGATCTTGAGCATGCCGAGACTGCCATGCAGACGCTGCTGTCATTGCCCTGGTACCGGGCCTATGCCGGCAATCGCCAGATGGTCATGATCGGATACTCCGATTCAGCCAAGGATGCCGGTCAGATGGCCGCTGCCTGGGCGCAATACCGGGCGATGGAAGGGTTAACGGCTATCTGTGAGAAAGCGGGCATTGGTCTGACACTGTTCCATGGTCGTGGTGGAACCGTAGGACGCGGCGGCGGTCCGGCTCATGCCGCGATCCTGTCCCAGCCCCCCGGCTCTGTCGCCGGTTACCTGCGGGTGACGGAGCAGGGGGAGATGATCCGGTTCAAGTTTGGTTTTCCGGCGATTGCGGTGCAGAGTCTCTCTCTCTACGCCAGTGCAACACTGGAAGCGACGCTGTTGCCGCCGCCTGCCCCCGAGCCTGCATGGCGTAAACTCATGGATCAGATGACCCAGGATTCCCTGGCGACTTACCGTGGCATTGTCCGGGAAGAGCCGGACTTTGTCCCTTATTTCCGTGCGGCGACACCGGAACAGGAACTGGGTAAGTTGCCACTGGGTAGTCGTCCTGCCAAACGTCGGCCGGACGGTGGTGTTGAAAGCCTGCGCGCCATTCCCTGGATCTTTGCCTGGACACAGTGTCGTCTCATGCTGCCCGCCTGGCTGGGGAGCGGCGTGGCATTGCGTCGGGCGATTGAGTCTGGCCATAAGGCAGTATTGGCCGAAATGATCCGGCAGTGGCCTTTTTTCCGGGCACGGCTCGAGCTGCTGGAAATGGTGTACCTGAAATCCGATGCGGAAACCGCGGAATATTATGAGCAATGCCTGGTGCCTGAAAATCTGCGCTCTCTGGGACAGAAACTTCGGCAGATGCTCGCTGATGCTGTTGCTGTGATGGTTGAACTCAAGGATGGTCACCCGTTTCTGGAGCAGGATCCCTGGGTGCGTCAGGCGATTGCATTGCGCAATCCGTATTCCGATCCGCTGCATGTGTTGCAGGCAGAGCTGCTGTACCGTGCGAGGCATCAGCCGGATTCTGTGAATCCATCCGTTGAACGGGCGCTGATGTTGACAATCGCAGGTATCGCGGCGGGAATGCGTAATACCGGATAATCAGCGATACAAAGGCATGCGATAAGCAACCTTCCAGGTTGCTTATCGCATTTGCCGTATCAGGCAGCTTTTGCCGCCCTGTGCGTATTCCAGAGTTTTTTCAGGTTTTTAACCGGTTCCGCCAATGGCTCATAACCGTTGCTGATACGCTCAAGGAAATCGACCATTCCTGAGATTTCGATGCCGGCCTCGGCGAAATGCTCAAAGGCCTGTGTTTCATCCTCTTTCCGGTGTCGTCCTGACAGACCTGCCAGTTTGAGGAAATAATTGATGGCAGATTTTTCATCTGAAGCGTCACCCTCATTGAGGAATTGGCCGTCCCCCCATACCCTGTAAGGATATTTTGCCGCGTGGATAAAGCATCCATCGTCTATCCCCGGCAGTGTGTCAACTCCTAGCGTTTCAGCTGCTGTTTCATACGCACTTTCCGCTGATGACGGCACAGCCTCCTCCGGCGGGATTGTTTTTTCCGTCTTCTGATCAATGTATTGTTTCACGTAGGCCATATCACTGATATCGCCAATAAACAGGGACCAGTGATGTTCTCCTGTACGTTTGAAGACAACCGCTTGATAAATGGGTTTTTGGTACTTGTGATTAAGTGGGTTCGTCCTTCCGCACATACACGATTTGGATTTAGCAAACAGTTTGGTATTAGGCCCCAGGAATACAGGTGCATTGCCGATATGGAAATCAGGAGAGTGGTTCCGACACCGCTCCAGGAAGTTGCCATCCCACTCAATGGTGTCGTATGAGTTATAGTCCAGGCAGGATGGCGTTGTGGCAGGAGTCACATCTTTTTCAATTTCCTGCTCTTTTTCCTGGGTGACGGTGACTTCAACTGTGGAGTCAGACAGGCCTTCTGTACGTGCTGCGCCCGTCAAGGTGTCAACATCTGTCGGCAGTACACGTTCCGGAGTACGTACGAAGTCCATGTAATGGGTATGAAGCGTCTCTATATCAAGCGTTTGCCTGAGCCCTCTGTGGTTACGCCTGAGACGTTCGAGAAGCGGGCGATATTCATCAAAAATACGCTCGGCCATTGCTTCCAGGCTAATGGTTTCCCGCTCACTACTGATCAAGTCCATCGGATCGATTTGTGTGGTAGGCACCATGAATTCCCTGGAGTCTTTAATCAGTCGCATGATGGTGCTTTGACTGAAACCATTATCGCGAAGGTAATCGATATAGATGATTCTTTCGATGCTGTTTCTCAGGTAGTTGTTCATTAACGGAATAGCCTGTTTGGTGATGCGCTGACTTTCTATTTTGGCCATATGCCCAATAAGCTCACCATAGCGGCATGGATGCCCATCAACTGTACGCTTCAGTAATTCTTCCTGCTCTTCCATATAGGCAAGTTCGACCGATTGGCCTTTGGTGAGTTGGCGCATTCTGCCTATTGCCTGGATACATAAAGGCAGATCGGTGGTGATATCGACCGTTACCACCGCATGTGCGTTCTGGTGCATCTTCTGGTCGGTGCCTTCTGCCTGGGCCTTTTTCATAATGACGGTCAGGTGTTCTGCCTTGATTCCGCAGTTTTCAAAAAGCACCAGGTTGCCTCCCTCTCGTTTTTTCACCCATGGAATACCCTTGGCATCAAATACCATAATGCCCCGGGTTTGCTGCATGGGGGTATTAAGCCAGCCGTTGCCTTGTTGATAGATTTCCCTGTGCAGGGATTCGGCAATCGTTGTATGGCTCAATGAGCGGAAGCAGTCGCCAGCATCAATGATGACCGTAGCCTTGCCTCGGTGTTGTCTTGCGATCGTCAGCAGGCGTTCTTGCTCGGTAGTCGTTTTGGGAATGCGTGAGGCAGGTGCATCCCACCGGCCTTGCAACAATTGGAGCAAGTTAGGTATGACAGCCTCTTTGGCCTCTATGGTTTCCAGCTCATTAGGTAGAACATTGGGATCGACCGTGCCTGATGCTGTGCGCAGATTCTTGAAGGCCGAGACGATATTAAAGGCTGAACTATTGACTTTTCGGGTGAACAGTTTCATTTCAGGAAGGATGACTTCGCAAATATACTCAAGTTTCAAATCCAGGTTTTCAGGCTGATTGAATACCTCGCAAACATGGTTGATTTGGACATCCGTCAGGCTGGTGGTGGCAATCTCGTCTTCAAGGTTGCCCCGGCGCTTCAATTCGTTGAAAAGTTCGATTTGCGGATGAACGACAACCTCCTCCGGGGGAAGTTCTTCTTCAAGAGTGGAAAGGTCAGCGCTCCACTTGCGCATCATATCCCGATCGATGGTTTTTTGCATGAATGCCTGGGCAGTCAAGATAATGTTCATTTCTGGTGAGGCAAATTCGGCTTTCGGGTTCGGAATACCATTAGTAAAGGGAATAACGCGTGTGGCGTCGTCGTTCAATCCATAGCTGTCGCCGATTTTCCTCGTCAAGGTATGTTCCATTGTGCGGAGCATGAGTCGAAGTGTGGCGTAAAGCTCTCTTTGGGGGTGCGTTTTCAGAATTCTGTCGAGAATCTCTCTGACATCAGGTTCTAAATTTCTCTGGCTGAGATCATTGTGCATGGCCCAGCGGATTAAAAGTTTGAGGTTTTCCGGATTAAATGGATATCCGTCTTTGGTCAATCTCGTGTTTATCAACTCTGTGAGTTCTGGCCCAATATCCTCAATGACAGGCAGAGTAAAATGGGGGACCAGGTGATCAGCCAATTTAGGCGCGACGCTTTCTTTATAATTTTCCCGTGTGATTAAGCTGTCTGAGCCCGTTTCTCCTGGCATGAAGTCGAGTTTGTATTCTTTACTCAGAACATCCAGAATCAAGGTGAAAAGGTGCTTGATCGCTTCACGTGTTGTGACCGGCTGTACTGCCTGAGTGCCCACTGCGTAATCATAGCTGTGATTGGGGTTGAAACAGGTCTTGGATTCGTCGATGATGCCGCGCCCGTTATCTTCAATATAGTGTTGTAATTCATCCAGCTTTTGCAGTGCTTCCAACAGCTCGCTTGTATCCTGATCACTCCGTTCTATCAAATGCAACAGTTCTTTACGTTCAAGGCTGATCACTGCATGCAATTCGTTCATCCTGCAAAGCACGATCTTTTTATCGCGATGTGCCGATTTCAGTCTCAACAGCATCCGGTCGATATAATCGGGATCACGAGCCAGGGTCCTTTCGAAATGAAATTCTACCAGCTCTGTGCTGAACGCCTTGCAGATCCCTTTCCGGAGTATTTCCTTTTGTTGTTCTATCAAATCTGATGGAACGACAAGGATAGGTAACTGACCGTCGAGTAATGCCTTATAACAGAGATAAGGCAATATGATGGTTGATTTACCGGAACCGGTGGGGATCTCCGCGTTGATTTTGTCTTTTGATTCCAGCTTTTGACAGGATTCAATCTGGTCTTTACGTACCCGTATATTTTGAATGTATTCAAACAGCAGGAATTCAAGCTGACTGTTGTTATCTGCGCAATGCCCTGAATAAGCCCTTTCCTGGTGAATCATGGTAACAAGTTGTTCTTGTGCTGTGATCGCAACGTCGGGAAGTGGGGCGCGGTCATCTGAGCTGGCAAGGAGAGCGGCCACTCTGTTCAATTGAGCCAATATGCGATTGGCATGCTGTTTTTCCGTTTCACAGAGCAAATACTCAATGCCCAGGTTAAATACCTCGATACATTCTTCATGGGGCCATTCAGGGTGCAATGCGGCCAGTTTTGTAGGATCGCCCTTGCCAATAATGGCAATCAGTGTTGAAAGCGGTATGGCGCCATTTGACTTGATGTGATGGCGGATAGCTGCGTCTGCGTTGGGTGCAGTCCTGAAATCAGCCAGTCTTTCTGTTAGTTGTTTACTGATACGGGTTGTTCGTTCATTCAGAGCGTTTAATCGATCGCCAATATTTGCTGTTAAATGTGCAATGTTTTCTTTGGCTGTGCGACATGTCTTACCCAGGTGGTATTCAGGCTGGGATTGCTGTTCTTCCAGTTGTTCAATGTGGGTGTCAAAGCCATCAAGGATGCGCTCGATACAAGACTGTGAACATTTATCCCCTTCGTTGGTCAGTGGTTCCATTTGTTCTCTGAGGCTGCGGACATCCCTGATTTGTTGTTCAACACGTCCCGTATGCAGGTTTTCATCTTCCTCAACAAGGAGGGTTTTCAAATCATCGGCTGAGTCATTGAGTAGACCCTCTACATCATTCCGCATGCCTTCAAACGTGGGCTGTGCGTCTTCCTCATTGCGTGATTTGACGTCAATCCCGGTATATTTAACTTCCTCACAGGGCGGAGGGTCCGTATGGTGTAAGCGGCATGGAAGCATAACGGGGAGATAGAGTGTGCTCTTGCTCAGTAACCGGCTTCTGCGATCAAATGTCTTGAGCCACACGCGAGAATGCAATCGCCAGCCATTTTGCCAATAGGCATTCCAGTAATACCAGGATAACTGCCCTTCAAGCGTTTGTTTATGAGGGTGAAACTCCTTTTCCCTCAGATAATTCTTCTCTCTTCTGGAAAGTCTCGGTGAGTATCTCCAGGCATGCTCAAGATCAGGATCCAGCGTGGCGTCATAATCAGCTGGTAGCCCAAACGCTTCAGGGCGTGGTGGATCACCAATACCGTCCCTGTTGTAGGCTTTAAAATAGGAAGGCCTTTCCATAACGAGTTGCAGAAAGAGCGTCAGTTGTTTGACTGAATCATCCTGGCTTTCAATATTAGCGAGAAATTGTTTGAGCTGTTGATGTTTTGGATGTCTGGTATTTCGGGCAATATTGTAATAATAAAGAAAATTACGAGTAAAAGGTTCATGCGCTGGTGATGCCATATTGTAAATTTGTACTGGATTGTTCTCATGCTGAACTATCAACTCATCTGTAACAATGCCATGGAACGGCAGTCTGAGGTTATGGTACCAGTCATGTTCAGTAGCATATGCGGCCTTTTTAGCACCACATCTTCGTTTACACTTTGAACCACGGGTCCAGTCAGGCATCAACCCAATGGTTTCTGTCCATTTCTCTAGTTCACTGTGAAGGGTAGGGTCCAGATATCGACAGCGTTCAATGATAATTCTTGGTATCAGGAAGCAGATACCCTCCTGATTTAGTGACGCCTCTCGATCCTTTATAGGGGCAGTCTGCTTTTTCGCATGATTTAGCATGGCTGTCATGAGAGTCGTTTCATCATCATGTGTAAGCATTCGGTCTTCATCCAGCATTTTGCGAATGCTCAGGTACTTTCTGAATAACTCCTTGATTGGTAGAGCGAGATCGCCCTTTTTCAAATGATGGGGATTGCAGTGGTGATAGGCTGCAGCGAGTTTGAGTAACAGTGTACATACAAATGGGTTTACTTCATTTTGTTTGTCTACTAACAAGTTTTTGATGTCATCACGTGTTGCTGTATTCAACAGATTTCCGCCTTGTGTCAAGCGGTTAATAATGTTCTGGCAAAGGTCAATATCATGAAAATTGAGCCTGTCTTGCCTCAGAATCAGCTCAATATATTTGGGCATTGACTCTATCCCGTCAGGATAACCGGTAACATTGCCTTTATTATCGGTATCGTAGCTGTAATACCCTGCGCTGTGTTTGATAATCTTTTTTCGCTGACATGGGTTATCCCGTGAGACAAGGTGCATACAATCGGCAGTGACATCCGTAATGATGTAGTCGGGATAATTGGTTGTATACCACTGCCCGTCGGTATCAACCTGGAACTGCCACTCTGAATTCAATGTATTTATTGCCAGAGGCTTATTACGATTGCTTGGGTCAGACCAAAGAAGTGAAACGTTTTCCTTGCCCTCCAATGTGGCAAAATCCGATAAATGGCTATAGTCAGAGGGTCTTTGTATTTGCATTGCAACAGGGTGTATGGTCTGCCTGCGGTTGGGTAGGCTTTCCCAACGCTGGAATTCACCTTGATCAGATCCCTGTAAATAAAAAGAACCGATAATGGATTGTTGAGTATTGTCTATCACAACAATGCGGTTATTTGCTTGTGGATCGTCGACATCACAACAGAAGGTGATTGTTGTCAGCAATTTATCACTGTTAGCATCGGTAAATGCATCTTTGAGTACAGAGGGGACTTTATAGGATGGTATGGTGAGAAAGCGATGTCCTTGTGCCGAGAATTCTATCTGTTCCATAACCTGGGCTTGAGATTGACTTTCGGTGCTCGCAGTTCCGAGTAATTGACTGTTCTGTGAAAGTAGAAAGTCAGATTCAAGCAGTCGCCAGCCCCAAATGGCATCATTAGCGCATTGGCCTATTTCGGCACTACGGTATTTCTGGACATAATTGTAAAAATTAATCTTCCATGTGTTATCGGTGAGGATTCGGTTTAATACCTTTAAAGCATTTGTTTTAAGTCTATGGGGACCTTCTGTGTGTAAATAAGGGTAGGTTGAGAGCAACACTAAAAGCGTATGATTATACTGCAAATGCTCTTTCTCAGTATCCAATGATTGCGGCAGTGTGTTTAACTCTTCACGCCAGACTTTTTCCAACAGTCTTTCAGCACTTGCAATGACGCTTGGTGAAAGCTGCGAATGTGGAGCGTTTCTCATGTGGTTGATCGCACCGGCCAGAATTCTTAGTGTTCTAAGTCTTGCTGTGTTGGTAAGCGATGAATAGTTACCGGTATATTGTTTCTTGGCTGGTCTTCTCTCATTAATTTTCATTTTTCTGAGAATTGGATCCATCATGTCAAGAAAGAGTGTTGCATCAGCATCACTTTGTATAACGAGATCAATAACAGCTTTCCTACCCTCAGAAGGATTGGGCAGTATTTCGCTGAACATCGTTGTCTCGAATAAGGATGCAAAGGTAGGGTGATGCATGAAATGTGCGTATTTATCCAGGAACGTGAGTGCTTGAAAGTGGCTCAGATCATTAACGTGTTGAAACTGCTCTCGATAGCTTGTGATAACTTCAGGTGGGATTTGTGCGAACAGTTCATCTTCCCGGTTTGTTTCGTGAGTCCACAGGGGGTGCTCCAATGCACCATCAGCACCTGCCAAAAAGGCATTCTGAGGTTGGCCTAATTGTTTCTCAATGATGTTTCTGGTTTCTTTTATCGCTTCCTTTTTGTCACCAATCCTTCGGCGGTCTCCCTCTCCGTAACCGGAAGAGAGATAATATTGTTCATCGGTTTCATTATGGGGTGGTTTGACATGTTTAAATCTGTAGGTTGCTTCAGTGTTATAAACGTATTCTGTTTTATGATGTCTCATTTGTCCCCAACGACAAGGCATATACATATTGTGCATTGCATTATGCAGATCCCGTAAACGGAAGAAACGATTCATCTCTTCAGGATAATCATATGTGTTAAAATCGTTATCAATGCTGTCGTGACTTGTATACTGTATGCTGCCACCATACGGAAGGCGGCTTATTTTTCCATCATATAATAATTTCATGATCCAGAAAGTTAATTCCGGGTCGTCTCTAATCGCCTCATAGTCGTTTTTTTCGTAATGATAAATAATCCTTCCTTTTCTTTCATCCGCTACTGATTTTTCACTCCGAAGATCCAGTATTTGCCTATAGGCTTCAAAGGTCATATTGGAAGGGTTTATTTTCGGCATGATGTGAGTACGAAGGATTTCCTCCAGATGTTTCTTAATCATGCTCTGGAAGATAATCATCTCCTTGTTGTAATCGGAGCCGTTAGACGAGTTTGAACCGAGTGCTTCAATATTTCCGATACCCCAATCGTTATATGGGACACCTTCGTAAACTAATTGCGCACGGCTTTTTACGTCTAATGGTCTGAGCAATAAATATTTTTTGTCGGGCTGACCGTTAGAGTCGAACATGGCATAGGTTTTGAGGGTTTGCAGGGCTTTCTCACGCTGTACCCTGTCTTCCACACAGAGCACAGGCTGTAATTTTTGTGTTTTCATACAGGCATCGTAAATGCCTGTGGCATAATGTTGTATTAACATAGCCCGGGATTCCTGATCACCTGATGCTTCACCAGGGTGAGCCTGATCATGCTGGTTTTGGAGTTTGACGATAATTGAGAACAATTTAAGCGCCAGAACCGAATCATGTGTTGAGGGTTCTTCTTCTGCAAGCGCCGAGTAAAAGCTGTGCTTGAAAAAATCAGTCAAAGTATTAATGAGTGTATCAATGAGTTCAGGATAAGCATCCTCTGCAATGTTCTCTGGATTCCAGCATGCATCAGAAGGATCAGGTAATTGTTCAATGCGGTGTTCGAGTATCTGTTGATTTGTCAGTTTGCCCAGTTTGTAAGCCAGGGGGCGATTCATAGCCACTCGAGCAGCATTGGAATGATCCCGAATAAAATCCACTACAGTATTATTACGATCACGTCTGTAGGTTGGCAAGTTGTCCCATTGAACAGGGACGTACGTCATCCTTCGGTGTGAAGAACCTGAACTGCGGTTAACCATGTGATCCCTGGCTGGACTTTCATTATTGGGATACTGCGCAGGTAAAGCGACTTCGGTTTCAATCGTTTCTGCGAACATTCTTGCACGTTTAATCACAAGCTCAGCCAGTTCGTTTTTAAGCATCTCTGGTATGCCAAGATCTTTATATTTATTGATGGTTCTCAACACTTTTTTGTAGAAGACACTGGCTTCGGGGATATTGGAAAGACTATTTTCAAGGAGGCTTTTTAAGGGTTCAGGAATCTCGTCAATAAGTTTATCAATACGGTGAACTATTTTGTGATACATCATTAACTTCGCAGTAGCCCTTTGGCGTGAGGGTAGATTTTCCTCCATCAAGGCCAGCAGGTTTGAGTTTTCACCGCTATTACAGGTATGTTCTTGACCTTCAAAGTCAATTGCGCCTGGCCACAAACTGATCATGTCACTATGGTTAATGCACGCTGTTCTAATGCTGCCATCAAGCAGCTGCTCCATAAAGGGGGATTCAGCCAGTTCTTTGTAATCAATGGAGCCAAAAACAATATTTTTGATTCTTTGGCGTTCTTCTTCTATTCGCCTTAAACGAAATATCAGGTCACGATCATTTCCACTATCAGTGCGAAGAATCAGTTCTCCTCGAATACTTGGTTTTCCTTGTGTATCTGTTTCCAGTTTTAATTGTAATATTTCACGACCATTGTTGATTGGGAGGAATACCTGATGGAATTCAGATAAATCTTCCTTTATTTTGGCTAACACATCCCTCTTCATCGGGTGATAATCGTCTTCTGCCGCATTTTTTAGTTTTGAAAACCATTGCTGATAATTACGCATGCGGCCAAGGTTGGCCTGAAATCTTTGTGCATGGGGATCAGTGTTGAGAGTGCCTGAATTAAGCGTCTCAATCATAAAGTCCAGAGTCGCGAGTGATTTATCTAATCCGCCAATCTGGGGGGGGAGCTGAAGGCTGAAACCAGATGATGCAATGAAGTCTGCAATGTAGTTGGCTAAATCCAGTGGGCCAGTTATTCCAAAACGACGTAATATTCTCGGAATATTGTCCAATTCGATTTGGGGGCGGATTAACCCACCCTCTTGAAGAAGCCGTATGGAGGCTTGCACCACTGAGGTTGCATGCTGCATTGCTTGCTGAACAAAGGGAGCAGTGTCTATTGGGCCTGCTATATTAAACTTTCTCAAGGTTTCTGGAATTTGATCAATGTTGACAGCATTCAATCCTGACTGTTGTATAGCATCTTTTATTCTCACGTCGTCAGGATTGAGTTGTAGGTTATCCATAAAATCTTGCCCTACATCGCCTGTCATAAGGTCCAGACCAGCCATCATACGCACAAGCTCTGCAGTCGGGCCGGTGGGTGGCTCATTGGAAATTGAAGCATGAAGCCTGTCGGTATCAGTAGTTTCGGGCTCAATATCGTGTAGTTCGTCGCACAGGTTGTTGAAGTCTGGCAAATCGACAGGTTCAAGTGCCGGAACATCGTCAGGGGCGACTTTTTCGACAAATTCTCTTTTTTTCTCGTAATTGGAAGGCAATAAACCACAGTTGTTGACATGATTGACTTGCAACTCAAAATGCTCATCACTATTGGTAATTATTCGACATCTCAACGCTATGGCGGCGATAACCCACCAGAATGCAGCACATAGGGTGGAAAACAGGTAGGCAAAAAAAGCCACTACCTGTCGGATACAGGAAACACGTCTTTTGGCAAAGGGTGCGGTTTCCAGTTCAACTTGTTTGGTCACTGCACCTGTAGTGGTTAAACCATCTGTTGACGTTAAGGGATCAGTGCCTGTTATTAATTCTGGTGTTGCCATAATTTACTTCTTCCGTTGAGCGTTATTTCCATTAAGGTGAAGCTGTTCAACCTTTGACGACTAGTAGTTAAGAGTCCCTGTTTGATTATTTGTTCCTTTAATCAGATGCTGGAAGTTTCCCTGGCAGGCTTAATAGAGTGCTTTGGAAAAGATTTGTGAGTGATGATTTCAATGAAGTTATTTCTACTAACAATGGCAGTGATATTGGCGAATTGATGATCAATTAAGGCCGGATTCTTTTCTTGAAAGCCTGCTGCGCACTGCGCCAGTGATTTAAATTTACCCGGATATGGATCTTGACAATAACGATTCCGGACACCATTTGGCCGATATTCCCTACCTTGTACTGCTCTTCAGTCCTGTGTATCGTTACCCCCTTTTGCAACGGTTATGTTGTAAGCCATTGAGTGGTTTTTGTCACTGAGGGTTCTGTTTGGGCAGAACGGGGGGTGAGGTGATAAAGCCGTACCGGTCACATCCGAGGAGCATTTTACATGCGTGTCATTCTTCTTGGCGCACCTGGCGCTGGCAAGGGGACTCAGGCCCAGTTCATCTGTGAGAAGTTCGGTATTCCCCAGATCTCCACGGGCGATATGCTGCGTGCTGCCATCAAGGCACAATCCCCGCTGGGGCTGAAAGTAAAGGCAGTGATGGATGCCGGTCAGCTGGTGTCCGATGACATCATCATTGACCTTGTCAAGGAACGTATCCAAGAGGATGACTGCGCCAGGGGTTTCCTGTTTGACGGTTTCCCCCGCACCATTCCCCAGGCTGAAGCACTGCGCGATGCCGGCGTGGCCATTGATAACGTGCTGGAAATTGCGGTGGAAGACGAAGAGATCGTCAAGCGTATGAGTGGTCGCCGTGTGCATCCGGGCAGCGGCCGTGTGTACCACGTGGTGTACAATCCGCCGAAAGAAGACGGTAAGGATGACGTTACCGGTGAACCGCTGATTCAGCGTGACGACGATAACGAAGAAACCGTTCGCAAGCGTCTTGCCGTGTATCATGAGCAAACCCTGCCGCTGGTTCGCTTCTACACCGAGATGGCAGCCTCCGGCGCCGACGCACCACGCTACTCCCGTGTAGAAGGTGTGGGCTCTGTGGAAGATATCACTGCAGCTGTTCTTTCCGCACTGCAGTCTTAATCATCTGTAAAAGGCTGGCCTGGCATTTTATGCGGCCAGCTTTTTTCTTTGCTGCTCAATAACCAACAAGTGCACTATTGTCGTTATCAACGCCAACCTGCCTGTTGTTGAATCCCTTATCGGCCTGATCGTTTTTTCAACGTATAATCCGCCGCAACTATTCCCGGAGTGAGTGTAATTATGCCCAGGATTCTGGCACTGGATACGGCCACGGAAGCCTGTTCCGTCGCCCTTTATCTGGATGGTGAAGTGCGCGAACACTTCGACATTCTGCCCCGCCAGCACAGCCAGCAGATACTGCCGATGATCGAGGCTATCCTGGCGGAGCACGGTCTGTCGATGATGGCGCTCGATGCCATTGCCTTTGGGCGTGGGCCGGGTGCGTTCACCGGGGTGCGTATTGCCACGGGTATTGCCCAGGGGCTGGCGTTTGCAGCCGATTTACCGGTGATTCCTGTATCCACCCTTGCCGCGCTGGCGCAGCTGGGTTTGCGTGAATATGGCGCCCAACAGGTGCTGGCGACGATTGATGCCCGTATGGATGAAATCTACCAGGCACTGTATCGCGCGGATAACGGCATCATGGTGTTGCAGGGGACTGAGCAGGTTTCTCCGCCTGAAGCGGTAGTTGTAGAAACGATGTCAGATAATCTGATGGGCGTAGGTTCAGGCTGGCATTACCGGGATCGAATCGCGGTGCCCGTCAGTCAGTGCTATCCCGATGAGTATCCCCATGCGGCGGATATTGCCCTGCTGGCCTCGGCTGCCTTTGCCCGTGGGGAAGGCGTCGCTGCAGAACAGGCGTTGCCGGTGTATCTGCGCGACAACGTGGCCAAAAAGAAACATGAACGCTGAGTGAGGGAGTCTTAGCTGTGGAAACACTGCATTTGATTGCCCTGGCGCTGATCCAGGGCCTGACGGAATTTTTGCCGATTTCCAGTTCCGCTCACCTGATTCTGCCCTCGCAGCTGTTGGGCTGGCCTGACCAGGGACTGGCGTTTGACGTGGCTGTCCACCTGGGCACGCTGCTGGCCGTGGTGGCTTATTTCCGGCAGGACCTGGTCCGGATGGTGGTCGACTGGAGCAAGAGCGTTACCGGTGGTCCATCGACCCAGAACAGCCGGATGGCCTGGTACCTGGTCTGGGCGACCTTTCCCGCCGTGGTCTTTGGCGGTTTCCTGAGCGTGACAGGGTTGGATGACGCCATGCGCTCCGCGACCCTGATTGCCGGTACGACACTGATCTTCGGCGCGTTGCTCGGCTGGGCGGATCGCAAGGGCAAACTGTCACAGCCCCTGGAGCAACTGACCCTGAAACAGGCGCTGATTATCGGCTTTGCCCAGGCCGTTGCCCTGATCCCGGGCACCTCCCGCTCGGGGATCACCCTGACCGCCGGCCTGTTGCTGGGATTGACCCGCGATGCGGCGGCCCGGTTCTCGTTCCTGCTCTCGATTCCCGTCATCGTGGCGGCCGGCAGCCTGAAAATCCTGCAGCTGGTGTCTGCACAGGTGCCCGTGGAATGGGGCATCCTGTTTGGCGGTATTGCCATTTCGGCGGTCAGCGCCTTCGTGTGTATTCATTATTTCCTGGCGTTCATCAACCGTATCGGTCTGATGCCGTTTGTCATTTACCGCCTGCTGCTGGGCGTTGTGTTGCTGGGTGTGCTCTGGCTATGAGTACCCTGAACCTGGCGGTGATGGCCTCACCGGTTGCCGGTATCCAGGCGCGGATGCACCATCTGGCCCATCAGCTCGGTTTACCGCTGGTGGGCGATCAGCCGCTGAAAACCCTGGATGGCTTTGATGCCGTGCTTTATGAAAATGAAGACGGCCTGGGCCTTCAGCTGACAGGCAAGGGCGCGCCCGGGCCGGTGAGGGTCGATTTTGTCGGTGGTTCCGCCGCCCATCGCCGCCGTTTTGGCGGCGGGAAAGGGCAGGATATCGCCAAGGCGGTTGGCCTGGCGGATGCCGGTAAACGACAACTTCATGTGCTGGACGCCACCGCCGGCCTGGGGCGCGATGCTTTTGTGCTGGCCTCCCTGGGATGCCGGATGACGTTGATCGAGCGTTCGGAAGTGGTACAGGCCCTGCTGGTCGATGGCTTGCGCCGAGGGGCGGATGACAGCGAGGTGGGCGCGATCGTCCGGAACATGACCCTGGCGCCGGGGGATGCGCTGGGCGTCATGGCCGCCATGGCGGAAAAGGAAACGGCTTACCGGCCGGATGTTGTCTACCTGGACCCGATGTTTCCCCACCGTCGCAAGGCGGCGGCGGTGAAAAAGGAGATGCGTTTATTCCAGGACCTCGTCGGCGAAGACCCCGATGCCGACGGTCTGCTGACGCAGGCGCTGGCCCTTGCCCGTTTCCGGGTGGTGGTGAAGCGCCCCAGGCTGGCGCCTGACCTTGCCGGCAAACGGCCCAATTACCGGCTTGAAGGGAAATCCGGGCGGTTTGATGTCTATACCCTCGCCAGTATCCGTCAGGCGGAGCCCGCCTGACGGGGCGTCAGCCCTGTTGGCGGTGAATCGTGTGGGTTCCTTTATTCATTTTCACTGATTGACGCGTAGTAGAGAGACAATGGCACGTACCGCGGCAGCAATGCACATCCTGGTTAAAACGGAAAAACAGGCCCTTGAGTTGCTCAAACAGCTGGAAAAGGGGAGCGATTTCAGCCTGTTGGCGAAAAAATACTCGATCTGTCCCTCCAAAAGACGGGGCGGTGACCTGGGTGAATTCCGTAAAGGGGATATGGTCGCTTCTTTTGAGAAAGCGGTGTTTTCCGGCGAACTGCTCAAGCCGATCGGCCCGGTGAAGACCCGTTTCGGGTTTCATATCATCAAGGTGCTGTATCGCAGTTGATTAAAACCCATTCCGTAGCAGGGATGCTGTGGAATAAAGCATCTTAAAGCGCCGGTCGAGTATTCATTGGCGCCCCCGGGTTATTCCGGGTTTTATTAAATCAAAATGTCATTTAATTAACACACTAAATAGCCAAACTTGTTTTTCATCTTTTTTAATATGTCGTTGTTGTCTTTTTTAAAAGGGATCAATGCGAATTCTATAAAAATGAATCGGCTAGGCTTTTAGGTAGTTGCGGAAAAGATTTATTCCGGCTGCACGATCACGGTTGCCGTGGTAACCGTTGATAGAGACAGGCTCAGTATGGCTAATCTCTTTCTTAATAACCTGAAATTAAAAAAACAGATTTTGTCATAAAGCCTTGTTTCTGTTGTCATGCCAGGGCTATTCCGGGGGGAAAGCGCCAGAGGTTCCCAGGCGGCCGGGCATGCAATGACGGGGAACCTGCCGGAACAGGAAACGTTTTTTAATGATCATTGCCGTTCGTTGGAAACATGGATGTCTCTTGAGGAGTGAAGTAATGAATTTCTGGAATCGCCTGGACTTTAAACGAAAACTGCTGATTGTATTGATTGCATCGGGGTTGATTCCGGCATTGACCATTGGCATCGTCAGCCTGACCATTACCTCGGGAGCCCTGCAGAAAAAAGCCTATGAGCAGCTTGAGGCGGTACGGACCATCAAGGCCAACCAGATCCAGAGCCTGATGCTGAAAAGCCGCAATGAGCTGCAAAGCCTGTCGGACAAGCTGGGACTCCAGATCGAAAGTGCCGGACTGGAACAGGCCCGCCGTCATTTCGAGGAAAACAGCATGGGACTGTTTTCCCGCTATATCGAACGCAACGGCTACTACGACCTGTTCCTGCTGGACCTGACCGGCTACTGTTTCTTCACCGTTGTCCATGAAAGCGATTACCAGACCAACCTGCTGACCGGCAAATACAAGGACAGCGGCCTGGGCGAGGCGGTCAGGATGGCGATCCGGACCGATGCCTTCTACATGTCGGACTTCTCCCCCTATGCGCCCAGCGCGGGTGAGCCGGCGGCGTTCATCGCCATGCCGGTCAAGGCCAAGGGTGAGACCGTGATGATTCTCGCCCTGCAGTTATCCATTGATGAAATCAACCATGTCATGACCGAGCGGACCGGCATGGGCGAGACCGGCGAAACCTACCTGGTTGGCCCTGACCAGCTGATGCGTTCGGATTCCTACCTGGACCCGGTGAACCACACGGTCCTGGCCTCGTTTGCCAACCCGGCCCTCGGCAAGGTCAATACTGACGCGTCCCGCGAGGCGCTGTCCGGGCAGAGTGGTTCAAAAATCGTGATTGACTATAACGGCAACCCGGTGCTGTCGGCCTACAGCCCGGTCAAGGTGGCGGACAACGTGACCTGGGCCATTTTCGCGGAAATTGACGAAGCCGAGGCGTTCCAGCCCGTCTACCAGGCGCAGTACACCATGCTGGGCCTGGGGCTGATCGCAATGATCCTGGTGATCTGCCTGGCGCTTTACCTGGCCGGGATGATAGCCCGCCCGATCAAGGCGATGGCGGACATGATGGTCTGCATCCAGAAGAGCGGCGACCTGTCCCGCCGGCTGGACGTGACCAGCGCCGATGAAACCGGGCAGGCCTGCCGCGCCTTCAACCGGATGCTGGAAGAACAGCAGAAAGCCATTGGCGAGGTTCACCAGGTGATGGCGGCGGTGACTTCCGGCGACTTCTCCGAGCGGGTGACCCTGGAAGTGTTCGGCGATTTCGCCACCCTTAAGGACACCACCAACCAGATGGCGGACAGCCTGGCCCAGATTGTTGACAACGTCCAGCAGTCCTGCGTGCAGCTGTCCAGTTCCTCGGTCAACATCAGCTCGACCACCAAGGAGCAGGCGGCTTCCGCGAAGGAGCAGGAAGCCACCACCAATGAAATCATGGGGACGTCCCAGCATATTGCGCAGACCTCCCGCGAGCTGGTCAACAACATGGACGAGGTGGCCCGCGCCGTGGACGACACCTCGGAACTGGCGGAACACGGCCATGAAGGCCTGACCCGGATGCGGGGTACGGTGGAACAGATGGTGTCCGCGTCCCAGAACATTTCCGACAAGCTGACCGTGCTCAATGAAAAGGCCGGCAATATCAACGCGGTGGTCACCACCATCAACAAGATTGCCGACCAGACCAACCTGCTGTCCGTGAACGCCGCCATCGAGGCCGACAAGGCCGGGGAATACGGCGTCGGCTTTAGCACGGTGGCCACGGAAATCCGCCGCCTGGCGGACCAGACCGCGGTGGCCACCTATGACATTGAGGAAATGGTCAAGGAGATGCAGGCGGCGGTGTCCGCCGGCGTCATGGGCATGGAGAAATTCTCCGACGAGATCCGCCAGGGCGTGGAAGACACCCGCCAGGTCGGGGACCAGCTGAGCCAGATCGTCGAGAAAGTACAGGCGCTGGCGCCGCACTTTGAGTCGGTGCACCAGGGCATGCGTTCCCAGTCCGACGGTGCCGAGCAGATCCAGGAAGCCCTGTCCCAGCTGGGGGAAACCATCCGCAACCTGAACGATTCCATGCGGATGTCCAACAGCGAGGTGGAAAAACTCAACGAGGAATCCGAACGCCTGCAGCAGTCCGTTGCGGCGTTCCATGTCGACAGTGATCACCGCTGATCCGGCGCGGGCCGGGGCGGTGTGACGGAGAACAGTCAGCTGAAGGTTTAATCATTAGTCAAGGAATGACGCAGTACGATGATTTACTTACGCTTTGAAATTGCCGGGCAGATCTACGCCCTGGCCAGTGACGCCATCGTCGAGGTAATTCCCTGCCTGCCGGTCAACGGCATGGCCCATACCTCGCCGGCGGTGGCCGGCACCCTCAACTACCGCGCCAGCCAGATACCGGTCATTGACCTGGCCATGCTGTTCAATGGCCAGGTCAGCGCCCGCTACACCAGCACCCGCATCATCGTGGCCCGGTACCGGGACATCGGCGACGGGATCCTGCACCTGGCGCTGATCGCGGAGCAGGCCACCGAAACCATCCGGCTCGATGACGCCGCCTTCGGCCCCCAGGTGATCAACAACGGCCATATTCCCTACTCGGGCGCCGCCACGCTCGATAGCGGGAAACTGATCTACCGGCTGGAAGTGAGCGATATCCTGCCGCCGGACCTGAAAGACCAGCTTTATCCGCAGCATCACCTGGATGAGGAGTCTGTGAACCATGTCGATTAACGCGCTGACCGGTCTGCTGCGGCAACACATTGGTCTTGACCCGGAATCCATAGGCCAGGACGCGATTGAGCAGAGTATCCGGCGGCGGATGAAACTGTCAGGACTGGCTAATCCTGGCCTGTACTACATGCAGGTCTTGGACAGCCCGAAGGAACTGACCGCCCTGGTCGATGAGATCACCGTGGGCGAGACCTGGTTTTTCCGGGAGTTCCGGGCCTTTTCCGTCCTCCAGGAAAAGGCGTTGAGTTGCCTGGCGAGACCTGCCGAGTCACGGTTTTTCAGGGTGGCGAGCATGCCCTGCAGCAGCGGGGAGGAACCCTATTCCATTGCCATGGCCCTCTTCGATGTGGGCCTGCAGGAAAGCCAGTGTCAGGTGGATGGCTTTGACATCAACACCGAAGCCATACAGAAAGCCCGCAGGGCGGAGTATGGCCGGGTGTCCTTCCGCGGCACCATGCCGGATTTTTCCAAACCCTATTTCAGTGAAAAGGGCGACGGCTTCAGCCTGAAGCAGGACGTGAAAAAGTGCGTCAGTTTTCACCACGCGAACCTGCTGGAACTGGCGGAGACCGTGGAGCCCCACCTGTATGACGTGATTTTCTGTCGCAACTTCCTGATTTACCTGGATGGCCCGAGCCGCCAGCGCATGGCGGAGGTGCTCCGGCACTGCCTGGCGGAAGACGGCATCCTGATGGTCGGCCATTGCGAGGCGCCGGGCATCGCCCAGCTGGGATTCCAGACCCTGGCCCGTGACCGGCGCTTTGCCTTTATCCGGGCCGCCCGGGATGGCCTGGTGGTCAGTAAGTCGTCCCTGTCAAAATCCCCGGCCCGCAAGAGCGGCCAGAAAGCCGTGGCGAAAACTGCCGCCGGGTCGGGACGGTCCATGTCACGGGCAGGCGAGCGGCCTGCGAAAGTGGCAAAAGCGCCGGCAGCGAGCGCCGGTACGTCAAAGCTGTCCCGGTCGGGTGCGGCGACGAAAACGCCTGCCCCGCCATCCTCGGCGCAAGCCCCGGCAAGCCTTGATGAACAGATTGACGCCATAGAAACCCTGGCGGACAGCGGCAAGCTTGACCTGGCCCGGGAGCGCTGCCGGCAGTTGCTGCGCCAGCATCCCGACAATGTCGACGTGCAGTTCCTGATGGGGGTGATCAGTGAGGCGAGCGGCGAATGGACATCGGCGTTTCAGTATTTTCGCCGGGTGCTTTACCTCCACCCGGAACACCATGAGGCGCTGTTGCACGGCGCCATGGTGTGCGAGCGGCAGGGCGAAATGGCCAAGGCGGAAAGCCTCCGGTCACGGTTGAGCCGCCTGATCAGTTAGCACGACCCGGCAGACCCCGGTGCGCCAGGGGGGAGAGCGCAGTACAAAGGAGTTGAACAATGGCGGAAGACGAGTCATCACCCGAATTGATCCAGACCGATGGGGATCCGCGGTCGTCCATTGACGCCTGCTGGCAGCGGATCGGTGTCTGGTCCACCAGTGGCGCGACCTGCCCGGAGCTGAAAAACGTCATCCACTGCCGCAACTGCCCGACCTACGTGCAGGCCGGCCGACACTGCCTGACCGGGCAGCCGCTGGCCTCGGCTGAAGAAATGCAGCAGTACAGCGAACTGTACCGGAAGACCAAGACCCTTGCGGACGCGGGCCTGCGGAAAGTGACCCTGTTCCGGTTGGGGGAGGAGTGGTTTGCCCTGGATACCGCCGTGGTCGTCAGCATTCTCAAGCCGGAGCCCTGCTGCTGGGTGCCGCACCGCAGCAGCCGGGGCATCCGGGGAATCGCCAACATTGATGGCGACGCCCTGGTGGTGGTTTCACTGGCCAAACTGCTCGGCATTGTCGCCGGAAAGGACAGTGACGGGGCCGCGCATGACGCGATCAGCAAGGCCTATCCCCGGATGCTGACGCTGGGTAAGTCCGACAGCAAACCCCTGGTGGTTGAAGTGGACGAGGTCTGGGGGCAGTCGCGCTACAGTGCCGACAAGGTGATGCCGCTGCCGTCCACCGTCAGCAAGGCGGTGCAGAAATACAGTATTGGACTGCTGGAACTGGATGGCACGCTGGTGGGCCTGCTGGACGCCAGCCTGTTGCTCTATGGCCTGGAACAGGCCATGAAATAATGGATTAGGGTTATGACAGACAAGGACGCCAACGAACAGGACAGCACCGGCAAGAACGCCACGGGCAACGCCACCTGCAAGCTGTTTCAGGCGGAGGTGGAAAAACTGGCCGAGCGGCTGCAGGCACTGCAACAGGGCGCCGGGATTGAAAAGGGCGAACTGGCAGAAAGCGCCGGGCAGGTAAGGACGGTGCGCGGCGGCGCCAAACTGGCCAAGATCAACCATGCTTCCGGGTTGCTGGACGCCATGCTGGCCTGGTGCGAACACTACTGTGAAAACTGGCGTGAGGATGCGCCGGAAGCGTGCAAACAGCAGCAGTCTGTCATCGGACAGCAAATTCCGGTGCTGTTAAAGGCCTGCGAGTGCCTGGGTTGTATTGCTGAAGAATCGGCAAGCCGGGGCAAAATCAGTGTTGACCTGATCCGTGAAGCCTCTGACCTCTGTACCGGTTTGTCGCCGAACAACACCGCCCCGGAAGGGGCGGTCCTCAAGAAGGCGGCTCCCGGGACACCCAAAGCTGCGGACAGCGCTGAATCTGCTCCCTCGCCGGAGCCGCAGGCGCAACTGGAAGCCCCTGCGCCGACGCCGGATGAACCGGAGTCCAGGGCGGAAGAAGCTGTCCCTGAACCAGAAAAATCGGAACCGACCCCAGCACCAGCACCCGCCGCGGCGCCTGTACCCGAAAAAGAAGTCACGCCCGCCATGCTGAAAATGCGGGATTTCTTCTGGAAAGAACTGGAAGAACGGGTTGAAGTCCTGACCCGGCACCTGCTGGAGCTGGAGCAGGGGCTCAGTTCCCCCCAGCGGCTGGAAACCATGATGCGCATGGCGCACACCATCAAGGGCGGAGCCCGCCTGGCCGACATCGATCCGGTCATGGAACTGGCGCACACCCTGGAAGATATTTTCGTCAGCGCCCAGAAACAGCAGATCACGATTAACAGCAACCATACCGATTTGCTGCTCAAGGGCGTGGACTGCATTGTTCACCTCTCGGAACAGGCAACCGGCAAGGGCGGTTATGACCCGGACTCCATCGCGCAGTACCAGTCGCTCAAGCAGGAACTGGCCAGGGTTCTGACCGATCCCGACAGTTTCAAGGGCAAGGAAAACAGCGGCGGCAGTGAGCATCAGCCTGTTGTCGGGGAAGAGGCCAGCGCACCGGCCGGGCCTGTCGCGGCTGACGGCGATGAAGCGGTCGCGGAACGGGTGATTCGTGTCAATGCTGAAAAACTGAACAAGGTTATCGGGCTGGCGGGGGAACTGTCGGTCGAGTCCCGCCAGCTGAAGAAATTCTGGCAGGAAAACATCAAGCTCAGGCGCAACGCCCGCTCCATGAACCAGGTGGTGGAAAAATGCGTGGCGCTGCTGAAAAGCTACCAGATTGACGAGAGCGACCGGCATTATCTTATCGAACTGATGCGGGAATCCTCGGCGATCGAAGCGGCCGTGAACCACAACTGCGAAGTGCTCGAGGATTACGAGCGCAAGACCACCGGACTGACCGACAAGCTGGTGCGCGAAACCCTGGCCCACCGGATGCGTCCGTTCAAGGAAGGTACCCAGGGGCTGCTGCGACTGGCGCGCACGGTGTCGCAAAAGCTGGGCAAGAAAGCACGGCTGGAAATCCGCGGCGAAAACACCCAGGTCGACCGGGATATCCTGGAGCGCCTGAACGTGCCGTTGACACACCTGATCCAGAACGCCATTGACCACGGGCTGGAAATGCCGGACGAGCGCCGTGACAGCGGCAAGCCCGAGGAAGGCCTGGTCACGGTGGAGGCGAGCCACAAGGCTGGCCTGCTGGTGGTGACGGTCAAGGATGACGGGAAGGGCGTGAACCGGGAACGGCTGCGGGCGTCCATCCTCAAGAAGAACATGGCCACAAGGGACATGGTGGCCAATATGTCCGACGCGGAACTGTACGAATTCCTGCTGCTGCCCAATTTCTCGCTGAAAGACAAGGTGACCACGGTCTCCGGTCGTGGCGTCGGCATGGACCTTATCCACGAGATGGTTCAGGAATTGCGGGGGCGTATCGTGATTCATTCGGAGGAAGGCAAGGGCTGTTGCTTCGAGCTGCTGTTGCCCCTGACCCTCTCCATGCTGCGCTGCGTCGTGGTGGAAGTCTCCGGTTTTTACTATGCCCTGCCGGTGGGTCCGCTGAACAAGGTGCTGACCTTCACGCCGGACGCGATCAATATCCTTGAGAACCGCCAGTATATCCGTGACAGCAGCGGCGTTCAGCTGGGCCTGGTCAATGCCCACCAGTTGCTGGAATTGCCGGAAAAAAATAATCCCTCCACCCGTCGGAAGGCCATTGTCCTGGGCCGGGGTTCCCACCAGTACGCCATGATGGTGGACGCGGTGATCGGGGAAACCACCCTGGTGGAACGGCCGATTGATCCGCGCATGGGCAAGATCAAGGACATCAGTTCCGCCGCGTTCCTCGATGATGGCACGCCCATCCTGATCCTGGATGCGGACGACCTGGTGATTTCCATCGAACGGCTGGTGGCCGGCGGGCGCGTCGACAAGTGTGACAGCGCCGCCTCCGCCGATGAGCGGGCGGCCTCCGCGAAACGGGTGCTGGTGGTGGATGACTCCATGACCGTCCGGGAGCTGGAGCGGAGCCTGCTGGAAGACAAGGGCTACCGGGTCGATATCGCCGTTGACGGCGCCGACGGCTGGAACGCCGTGCGCATGAACGAGTATGACCTGGTGATTTCCGATATCGACATGCCGCGCATGGACGGGTTCGAGTTTATCTCCCATATTCGCAGCGAGCATCACCTGCAGCACCTGCCGGTGATCATCATTTCCTACAAGGACCGGGAATCTGACCGGAAGCGGGGCATGGAAGTGGGGGCGGACCATTATCTCACCAAGGGCAGTTTCATGGATGAAACCTTTATCCAGACGGTCCATGACCTGATTGGCACGGCCCAGGATGGGGACGCCGGTAACAGCGGGGATGGCATAAGCCCATGAAAATTGGCGTGGTGGAACCGAAACTGGCGGAGCGCAGGCGCCTGGTCGCGCTGGTCGGGGATAAGCTCGGCTGGCAGGTGCTCTGGCAGGTCAGCAATGGCCCGGCGGCGGCGCGGCACTGCATGTACACGAAGCCGGACCTGGTGCTGATGGCGCTGACCCTGCCGGGGGATGAGGACGGCATGTCGGCCACCCGCGACATCATGCGGGAGACCCCCTGCGCCATTGTCATCATCACCCGCGCCGAACACCGTAACGCCGGGTTGTTCAAGGCGCTGTCCGCCGGGGCGCTGGACGCGGTGGAAATGCCTTCTGACCAGCCTGACAGCATTGCCCGTTTTCTCAGCCGTATGCAGTCGATCAGGACACTTATCCTGGACCACGCGAAGGCGAATACAGAAGAAAGCAAAGCTGAAACGCCAGTGCCTGAGCTGGCAGGAAACCGCAAAAGCGGGCGGGAACCGGGCCTGCTGATCGCGATTGGCTGCTCAACGGGCGGTCCCGGCGCGCTGGTGGAGTTGCTGGCGGAGTTGCCGGAGAAACTGCCCGCGGCGGTGGTGATTGTCCAGCACGTGGACGAGGAGTACGCCAGCGGCATGGCCGAGTGGCTGGACTCCCAGGTGGCCATGCCCACCCGGATTATCGAGGGCGGCGAGTTCCCTGAGGCCGGCACTGTGCTGCTGGCGAAAACCAATGACCACCTGGTCATGGATGCCGCGGGGCGGCTGTCCTACACCCCTGAACCGGTTGAAAACCCTTATCGGCCATCGGTGGATGAATTCTTCTGTAGCGCCGCGCAGTACTGGCGCAAGCAGATGGTGGCGGTCCTGCTGACTGGCATGGGGCGCGACGGCGGCAGGGGATTGCTGGCGCTGCGGCGGCTTGGCCATCACACCTTTGCCCAGGACGAAGCCAGTTGCGCGGTCTATGGCATGCCGCAGGATGCGGTTCGCCGCGGTGCTGCCGATGAAATAATGATACCTCAGGATATTGGCCGACGGTTACGGATGATAAGCGCGTCCCACCAGGGCAACGGGAACACGCGGGGAGGAAGAGGCCTGTGATGACAGATGACAACTCGACCAGCAACCTGGTTGATACACAGGACCACTGCCTGGTGTTGTTGATAGATGATGACCCCATGGTGGCGGAAGCCCTGCGCCTGATGGTGGAGGGGGCGGATGACCTGCGCATGCATTATTGCGCCGACGCCAGCACGGCCCTGGACGTGGCCGAGCAGCTGAAGCCGACGGTCATCCTGCTGGACATGGTGATGCCCGATATTGATGGCCTGACATTGCTGCGCTATCTCCGGGTCAACGAAGCGACGAAGTCGGTGCCGGTGGTGGCGTTGTCCATGAAAGATGACGCCAAGCTCAAAGCGGATATTTTCAGCGCCGGCGGCAATGATTACCTGATCAAACTCCCGGAATCCATCGAATTGCTGGCAAGAATCCGTTATCACTCGCAGTGTTATATCCGCTTGCTGCAGCGCGACGAGGCGTTCAGGGCCCTGGACATCAGCCAGCGCAAGCTGGCGGCCAGCAATATCAAGCTCCAGCAGCTGGCCAGCATGGACGGGCTGACCGGTATTCCTAACCGCCGCACGTTCCAGGAAACCATTGATACAGAGTGGGAACGGGCGACCCGGGATGGCGGCCCCTTGTCTCTGATCATGATCGATATCGATTTTTTCAAGAAGTGTAATGACCATTATGGCCATCAGCACGGCGACGAAGTGCTGCGTCGGGTGGCCAAGGCATTGGCCGGCTGCATGAAGCGTCCGGCGGATATGGTTGCCCGTTATGGCGGAGAAGAATTTGCAGTACTGCTGCCTGGGACAGATCTGGAAGGGGCTGCCAATATGGGAGAGCAGCTGCGCAGCACGGTTGAAGGGTTGCAGCTGGAGAATGCCAAGTCGCAGGTGTGTGACTGGGTCACCATCAGCCTTGGTGTTGCCAGTTGTATTCCAGTGCCGGGCGAAATTGAAACAGAACTGCTGATTAAACGGGCTGATGAAGCCCTGTATGAAGCCAAGGAGCAGGGCCGAAACCGTGTTATCCAGGCGTCTGAATCGGCTGAGGGGAACAGTGCATCGTCATGATGTCGGGGGCGCACATGAGTAGTCGCAGTTATCGTTATCGGGTGCTGCTGGTCGATGACAATCCTAAACCGGTTGAGACGTTGCGTAACCTGCTGACATCCCGGGGATATGGGTGTGAAGTGGCCCTGACCTGGCGGGATGCACTGGCACAGGTGAAACGGCAGGTATTTGACCTGGTGGTGAGTAGTTATCGATTAAAGGACAAGACTGGTGTCATGCTGATTCAGGAAATGCAGGGACTCAAGCCAGGGTTGGCAGGATTGGTACTCAGTAATTTCAGTGATATGAAAGCGGTTGCGCATGATACCCGGCAATCGGATTCCATACAGTTTATGACACGCCCTTATCTGGACGATAAACTGCTGAAGACCGCTGAGGATGCGATCAGGGCCTCCAAACAACAGAAGATGGCGAAATTCGAAAAGTCAGATAATGATTATCTTCTGGATCACAAGGTCTATAGTCACAGTGCGATCAGTGATCTTGAGCGAGTCTATCCTGGTATTACGCAAGGCGTCTGGGATGAATCCATTGACAAGATCAAGTGGCGGCGTCACAGGCGCTAACGCCTCGGCCGCCACATGAAAAACGCAGGTTAGCTGCCCGCGTGGGTCACCTGAAGAATACTGTGGCGGATCTCACTGGGCAGCACCCGACGGGCATCACGTGCAACCACGGCAATCTCCTCACCAAACTCCAGCTTGTTATCCGCATTAATGCGAACAACGCCATTGGTTTGCAATTCCTCGATAAAATGCCGGAACAGTGTTTTATCAAAGAATTCCGGTGCATTGAGGCCGTGAATGATGGACAGGCGCTGCGCCATATCCCGGCTTTGGCCTTCCAGGGATTCCGCATCCACTTCACCGGAACCGTTGCGCAGCATCAGGCTGATCACAACATAGAATCGCTCCAGTGCCTGCTGGATCGGACGCGACAGGATGGTCAGCGTAATGAATCCGGTGCTGCCGGATTCGGGACGCCGTAGCCGAGTGCCGTCAATGGTCAGCAGGCCAGCTTCTGCCATGGCGGACAACCAGCGTTTAACAATGTCGTCAAGCGCTTCAATATCCCATTGAAGGAACAGCTCGGATTTCAGGTAGGGATACAGAATCCGACAGAAATTGATGACTTCCTGCTGCTCAATAGCGTGGCTGTTGGCAAACATCCGGCTGATCAGCGAGGGGATGGCAAACAGGTGCAGGATATTGTTGCGGTAATAGGTCATCAGGACCGCATTGCGGTCATCCATACGGATGATATCGCCCAGGCTGTCGGTCTGCCGGTAAACCATTTTCATGGCTTCGACATAGCGGATCATTTCCTGGCCGGACATGCTGGTAGGCTGGGTGGTATGGCTGTTGTAGGGAACCTTGGCGAGCAGTTCCTGACAGGCCTCCAGCTGGATCACCAGTTCTTCTTTACCCAACGCGTGGCGAGGTGAACTCAGAAGCACCATGGCGACCAGGTTGACCGGGTTGATGGCTGCTGCGCTGTTGATTCGGCTGGCAATCAGGGTGCCGAGCTGATTGGTGGTATCCCACAGCCAGGCAGGGCGGGGATTGTCACCGTACTCCTGTTCTTGCCAGGCCGGTTGGGTCTGGTTAAGGAACTGGTCGAGCAGGATGGGTTCACCAAAGTTGACATAGGCGTGGCCGAAGCTGTTTTTCAGGCCGGCGACGGTGCGAATAATGTCCAGTGGTGATTCTTTTTTCTTCGCCTTGCCATGCAGTTCACCCAGGTAGGTGTTCACTTCCAGCAGTTTTTCATAACCGACATAGACAGGGATAAAGGCAATCGGCTTACGGCTGTTACGCAGGAAGCTGCGCAGGGTAATGGACAGCATGCCGGTCTTGGGGCGCAGGGTGCGTCCGGTCCGTGAGCGGCCACCTTCGACAAAGTATTCCGTCGGAAAACCCCGGGTGAAGAGTGTGTGCAGGTATTCGTGGAAAACCGCGGTATAGAGCGGGTTGTCCTTGAAGCTGCGGCGCATGAAGAATGCCCCGCAACGGCGCAGCAGGGAGCCGACCAGCGGCATGTTCAGGTTAATGCCTGCGGCAATATGCGGTGGCTGCAAACCCTTGTGATACAGCACATAGGACAACAGCAGGTAGTCGATGTGGCTGCGGTGGCAGGGCACATAAACCAGTTCATGGCTGCCCGCCAGTTCACGGACGGGTTCGATGTGATTGACGTCCACACCGTTGTAGATCTTGTTCCAGAACCAGGTCAGCAGGATGTCCAGGAACCGGATGGCGGAATGGCTGAAGTCGGAGACAATCTCGCGGGCGTAATCCCGGGCCTTGGACTCGGCTTTCTCAAGGGGAATATTGCGGGTTTGTGCCTGTTCGGTAATGGCTTTGCGAACACTATCAGACCTGATGATACTGTTGACCAGGGTGCGCCGGTGGGAGAGGTCCGGCCCCAATACGGAAGCGCGTGTCTGGCGGAAGTGAACACGGAGAATACGACCGATCTTGCGAAGTGTCCGGTTATGGTCTTGCCCTTCGTCAACGATCTCACGCAGTGACAACGCCGGGCTGAAGTTCACCAGGGTCTGGCGGCCATGCATCAGGATTGCCAGGAATTTGCGGAACCGGCTGCCAACGTTGTAGTTCCAGGCAAACAGCAACTTCAGCGGGGAATCTTCCTTTTCCGGCGCACGGCCCCAGAAAACGCTGACGGGTACAATCTGCACATCCTGCTCCTGGTTGGCTTCAACCGCATTAACCAGTCGCACCAGCCGGTCAGAGTGGTACATCCGCTCCCGCGTCAGAAACAGGCCTTCCGGACGGGCAAGGAAAAAATAGGCGTGCTTTTCACTGATCGCCTGGCCTGTCAGTGGCGCGTAAGGTCGGGGCAGGCCGGCTTTCTGGCACTCGCGGTCCAGCACCAGCAGGTCAGACAAAGAACGGCTTTGCAGGACGTAAATGATCGGTTTTTCGGCGTCCAGGCCGAGCGAATCAAAGGTGTTGTTCTGTACCCGGGTCCTGACCCAGAAAAACATAAGCCGTCGCAGCAGGTTGAACAGGAAACGGCTGAGTTGGATCGGTTTATCCATAAAAGTCTGCAGATTCGGTGACATGGTGGTGAAACTGGCTGTAAAGCTCCGAAAGCCCGGGTCCATGCCTGCACCATCATCGTGCAGGCTCAAGGGGCGTTATTCTATCACCGGGCAGGGACGCCAGACAGCCGTTTAGTGGTTTATGCCCACTCGATCAGGCGCTCTTCACCGTTTTCGGCGATCTGCCACCATTCATCCATGTTGGCGCTTTCTTCCTGCCAGAAGGCGCCGTTACAGCGGATCTGGCAGTTCAGCGCCGTATGGCAGGCACGGGCACAGTCGACATCACTTTCCCAGGGGGTGTCCGGTGAATTGAACCAGATGCTGGTCCAGGCCTTGCCGGCGGCATCTTCCACAACGGTGACGGGGATCGTCCGGCCATTGAACGTCAGGTTCAGCGAATGGCTGCGTCCCTGTTGCGTCACATCCGACAGGTCGTCGGCACAGGTCTCCAGCCAGGAAAGGATGGCGTCGATCGGCGTGCGCTTGACGTAAATTTCAATATCGGGCTGCTGCATGGTCTGTGTCTCTGTGGGCTGGTCGGCGGAAGGCCGGTGTGCAAGCCGGGCTACGGTGTCAGTTGAAGGATGTAGCGCTTGATCTCGGCCGTGCACTGGAGCTGGTGCAATGTATCCAGTCGCTGGCGCTGGGCGGCGCTAATATGCCAGTTATGGGGCGTCATGGCTAGCAGATCGCTGATCTCAGCTGCGCTGTTGAGGCAAAAATCCGCCTGAATGGTGTGTTCGCTGATAATGCTGAATGTTTCCGGCATGCTGTTCAGGACTTTGCCGGCCGGGTAGCTTCGTACCTCTTCATAGATTGCTTCGCGCAGTGACATCAGGTGATTGGCCCCAGGCGCCAGGATGATCAGATGGCCGCCAGGTTTGAGCGCCCGCGTAAATGTCTTCCAGTTAATCCGGGAAAAGATGCTGACCACCAGATCGGTGCTGTTATCCGCCAGTGGCAGGTCAGCCACACTGCCAATCAGCCAGTGAATGGCACGGCTGCGCCGGCAGCAGGCCCGTATGGCGGGCTTTGAGATATCCAGCGCATACAAGTCGGCATTGGGCAGGGCGGTTTTCAGCTGGTGAGTGTAATAGCCTTCGCCACAGCCGGCATCCAGGATGACGGGCGCCTGCCTATCAGTGAGCAGTTGCGTCGCGGCGTGTGCGACTGCATCACTGACTGGCTGATAATGGCCTGCGTCCAGGAACCGGGTGCGGGCGTCCACCATCTCCTGGTTGTCACCGGGCTGTCGGCTCTTCATCTTATGGCTCAGCAGCAGGTTCAGGTAGCCTTGGCGGGCGAAATCGAAACGGTGCCGGGAGGCGCACTCCATACCCTTGCCCGAAAGCGTCAGGGAATCACGGCAAACAGGGCAACAGAGAATGTCCGTGGGCATTACAGGGGGGGATGCTGGTGTCATCGGCGGGCAACTGCAGGCTGGTAAGGGTAACGGACAGCGTCCTGTTACCGGATGGATGAATAAAGGGCGATGGCATCTTATCAGAAATACAGATCTTTTGCCTGCGATCCTTGTGGATGTTTGATCATCTGCGAAGGAACGCCCACAGACAGGGCCATTGATATGACCTGCAGCAAGAGAACATGCACAGTGTCAAAACATTGCTGACCGTATGTCGATACCCGGATTATTTGTCAGGATGATGGGATGCCCTTGCGGGCAGAGGCAGTTGGGAAAGTCTGTCCTGTTGAAGATCGGCGATACGCTTTGGATGAGCCCGTGCATCGAATTCAGTTGTTAACAGGGCACAGGATACAGTGACCAGGACCTCTTCTGGCCAGGAATACTGTTGTCTCCTCATGTAGGAAACAATGCTATGGATTGCTGACACCGATCCATCACTGGCATCCTGAGCTTTGTGAACCACCTCTTGTTTTATTGCCCGGATTGGCCTGGAACCAGGTTGGAGATTCAATAGTGATTCGATAATAGCCGAGATATTCTTATTTATAATGGTTTCTCTTTCAGGCGGAGTGTACTTTTGTAAATGCTTGAAATAATCCGTGGCATCATATTCTTTATATTCTTCCGGCATGATAGTGCGTAAGGTTCCCCCTTTTAATGCTATTTCTATCATTGTCATACCGTATGACCAGTAGTCTGATTTGCAGTTGTATAGTTTTCCTTGAAATGCTTCCGGTGCCATAAAGAATAATGAGCCGCTTAACATCTCACGTTTTGCACCATGGGTTTTTGATAGTCCAAAATCACAGAGTTTCCATCGGCGATCATATCCTCTTAATATATTGGTTGATTTGACATCGCGGTGTACAATGAATTTTGTGCGCAAAAAGGATAAACCCAATCCTATGTCGCGAATACACAGCCGCGCTTCATATTCTGTTAGATCGTGTTGATGTTCCGCGAGAAAGTGTTTTAAATCGATAGAACACAGTTCGAGTAATAATATTGTTTTCATTTTGTAAGAGCATGACGCCAGTAGTTTGATAATGTTGGTATGACTTTGTAGTTGTTTTAATGTTTTTTCTTCATCAATTATTTGCCTGTTTTCACTGTGGATTTTTGATTCTTTGAATGCTCCCCTGAATACTTCTGCTGCCTTTTCTCCCGCTTTCCTTTCTGAGCTGTAACGCCTGTAAAACAGAATCCCTGAAAATTCTCCTTGAGTCTGTGGTGTTATTGCATAGTCGACAGCTTGTTTTTGTTGACTTGGCGGTTTCGAGTATTGCTGTTGTCTGTAATCATCATAATCGGCAAATGTCTGTTTAATATCTATTTCATCGCCATAGATAATCTGGATGTCAGTAACACGCGATGATTTTGCACCGCCGATGGAAAGCTGCGTCATTTGGGACTCCATATCCTTTAATTCCTGTGCGCTCGCAGGTTGAGCTGCAGACGCATGAGATGAGGCAGGTGACGCTTTTGGTGGAATATTCATAGAGTCACTTTGTGTAAGATGTTGTTCCGCAATGGCTAATCAATAAGAAAAACACAGGCTAATAAATCGTTCATCAGCCATCTCGTTAGAGTGGTTTAGTGGTGGAAGGTTTATTTACTGCGGAATTTTGTCTTTATGGTTGACTATAAGGACAGAAGATCCAGAGATCGGTTGGTTCAGTATTGAGTGGCGGGTAAAAGGTGTCAGACCTGCCGGGGGCATAGATGTCCCCGGCGCTGTTAATTTTTCTATTGTTTATTGTCAGGTTAATAGATTGACCATGATCTGTTCATAGATATTACTGAGAATATCCAGATCATCGGCTTTTACACACTCATTGATCTGATGAATAGTCGCATTGCAGGGACCGAGTTCAACCACCTGGGTGCCGGTAGGCGCAATGTAACGGCCATCGGAAGTGCCGCCCGTGGTCAGTAGCTGGGTTTCCATGCCAGTGATATCGCGGATAGCAGCGACTGTGGCATCAATTAATGGCCCTTCGGAAGTTAGGAACGGTTGGCCGAACAGTGTCCAGTTCAGGTCATATTCCAGATTATGTTTTTTCAGGGTTTCCTCAGTGCGTTCCCTGAGTTGCTGGTCGGTTTGCTCTGTCGAAAAGCGGAAGTTAAACATCACGTCCAGTTCGCCAGGAATGACATTGCCGGCGCCGGTGCCGGCATGAATATTGGAAATCTGGAAACTGGTGGCCGGGAAAAATTCGTTACCTTCATCCCAGGCGGTTTCAGTCAACTCTGTCAGTGCCGGTGTAGCCCGGTGAACAGGGTTATCGGCAAGGTGTGGATAGGCGACATGGCCCTGATGCCCTTTGACAGTGAGTTCACCCGTCAGTGAGCCACGTCGTCCATTTTTTACGACATCTCCCGTTTTTTCCGTACTGGAAGGCTCGCCGACAATGCACCAGTCAATTTTTTCGTTGCGGCTTTCGAGCATTGCCATGACTCTCTGGGTGCCATTAACGGCCGGGCCTTCCTCGTCGCTGGTGATCAACAGGGCAATGGAACCTTTATGGCCGGGATGCCTGGCGAGGAAGCGCTCAATAGCTGTGATCATGGCCGCCAGGCTACCTTTCATATCGGCTGCACCGCGACCATACAGGTAACCGTCTTTGAATGTCGGGGTAAAGGGCGGGGAATCCCAGCGATCCTCAGGGCCTGTGGGCACAACATCGGTATGGCCGGCAAACGCCAGCACCGGTCCACGGTTACCACGGCGTAACCAGATATTATCCACGTCGCCATAGCGCAGTCGCTCAATCATAAAGCCAAGCGGGGCAAGACGGTCGGCCAGCAGATCCTGGCAGCCAGCGTCGTCCGGTGTGACTGAGGGGCGCGAAATCAGGTCACAGGCGAGTGTGACTGTGGGCGAATGTGACTCCATTGATGCTTCCGGTAAAACTGTTGTCATTATTAAAGAGACGCTATCTTAGCAGAATGTATCCGTCGTAGGTGTTGTCATTCCTTTCAAGCAGGTCAGGCGGGCAAACCAAACGACGGCTGCCAGCCACACATTGTTATTCTGTTTTGTCCCGATACTCACACAGATCTTCAATAATGCAGGAGCCGCACTGGGGCTTTCGGGCCTTGCAGACGTAACGGCCATGGAGAATCAGCCAGTGATGCGCATCAATCAGGAATTCCCTGGGTACCAGTCGTAGCAAACGCTTTTCGACTTCCAGCACATTCTTGCCCGGGGCGATACCGGTGCGGTTGGAAACCCTGAAAATATGGGTGTCCACCGCCATGGCCGGCTGACCAAAGGCGGTATTAAGGATGACATTGGCGGTTTTTCGGCCAACGCCTGGGAGTGCTTCCAGGTCTTCCCGGTTATCCGGTACGACACTGTTATGTTTGTCGATCAGCATCCGGCAGGTTTTGATGACATTCTCTGCCTTGCTGTTAAACAGGCCGATGGTTTTTATGTATTCCTTCAGGCCGTCAACGCCGAGGGCGTAGATGGCTTCCGGCGTATTTGCCACGGGATAGAGTTTACGGGTCGCCTTGTTAACGCCAACGTCGGTGGCCTGGGCCGACAGGATTACCGCGATCAGCAGTTCAAACGGCGTCGTGTATTCCAGCTCGGTGGTAGGATGCGGATTATTCTCACGTAGACGTTCAAAGATCAGTCTGCGTTTTTCCTTGTTCATTTATGATGCCCTGGATTCTCATCAAACGGCGGCATCATAGCATGACAGGCAGTGGAATGTGGGGACTGTCGACGGTAGTCAGTTGTACTGACAACACAAGTCCCGGCTGGATCAACCAGCCGGGTTTGGCAGGGCTTAGAAGAAGCCGAGCGGGGAGCTATCGTAGCTGACCAGCATGTTCTTGGTCTGCTGGTAGTGATCCAGGATCATCCGGTGGGTTTCACGACCAACACCCGATTGCTTGTAACCGCCAAAGGCAGCATGTGCCGGGTAGAGGTGGTAGCAGTTGATCCAGACACGACCTGCTTCAATACCACGACCCATGCGCTGTGCACGGTTCATGTCGCGGGTCCAGACACCGGCGCCAAGACCAAACTGGGTATCGTTGGCAATAGCCAGTGCTTCCTGCTCATCCTTGAAGGTGGCAACGGACAACACAGGACCGAAGATCTCTTCCTGGAAGATCCGCATGCCGTTGTTACCCTTCAGGATGGTCGGCTGGACGTAGTAGCCGTTGGCCAGTGCGCCGTCCAGTTGTGCGCGGTCACCGCCCAGCAGGCAGGTGGCGCCTTCTTCCTGACCGATCTTCATGTAGCCAAGGATCTTGTCCAGCTGGTTCTGGCTGGCCTGGGCGCCGATCATGGTGTCGGTATCCAGCGGGTTGCCCATTTTGATCTGGCGGGCGCGTTCCAGCACCTTTTCCATGAATTCGTCGTACATGGATTCCTGCACCAGTGCGCGGGACGGACAGCTGCAGATCTCACCCTGGTTCAGGAACGCCATCAGCATGCCTTCGACAGCCTTGCTGATATAGTCCTCTTCCTGCTGGAGGATATCCGCGAAGAAGACGTTCGGTGATTTGCCGCCCAGCTCAACGGTGCAGGGAATAATGGATTCCGCCGCACAGTGCATCATGTGGGAACCGACCGGCGTGGAGCCGGTAAAGGCCAGCTTGGCGATACGCTTGCTGGTGGCCAGCACTTCACCGGCTTCACCACCGAAACCGCTGACCACGTTGACCACGCCGGCGGGCAGCAGGTCGGCGATCAGGTCGATCAGCATCAGGATGGAGGCCGGGGTCTGGCTGGCGGGCTTCATGACCACACAGCAGCCTGCGGCCAGGGCCGGCGCCAGTTTCCAGGCTGCCATCAGCAGCGGGAAGTTCCAGGGAATGATCTGGCCGACAACGCCGATCGGCTCATGGAAATGGTAGGAAGTGGTATTGGCGTCGATTTCGCCAATGGTACCTTCCTGGGCGCGGATGCAGCCGGCGAAATAACGGAAATGGTCAACCACCAGGGGCAGGTCGGCGTTCAGGGTTTCACGGATCGGTTTGCCGTTTTCCCAGGTTTCGGCGACGGCCAGCATTTCCAGATTCTGCTCAAGACGGTCGGCAATGCGCAGCAGGATGTTGGAACGTTCGGTGGTGGAGGTCTTGGCCCAGCTGGCGCGGGCCTTGTGGGCGTGGTCCAGTGCCAGCTCGACGTCGGCGGCGCTGGAACGGGCAACTTCACAAATGTGCTCGCCGGTCAGTGGCGAGTGGTTGGTGAAGTAGCGGCCTTCGAGCGGTGCGACCCACTCGCCCCCGATGAAGTTGTCGTAGCGGGGCTTGAAGTGAGCCAGTGCGCCTTCATGGCCGGGTTGTACGTAGATCATGAACCTTGGTTCTCCGATGCTGTACGGATTGTGTTGTGGTTATCACCCGTTGTGGCGATGTCTACCAGGATCCAATGATGGTACGAAAGTAGCACGTATGTAATTAGGCATTTGTCGCATATTTGTGGAAAAGGGCGAAGCTTGATGCTTTGGGGACTCGGCTGACAGTGAAAGGCTGTTTGTGTTAGTGCTGATGAATCTAACGATATTCAGAGGGTTTTGGGGTGTTTGTGTTTTTCACCCAACAGTGAAAAGCCTGTCTATGGTGATAATTTTTTGAATTGTTATCGTATCTGACCTTTTGCTTACAGCTTCGTATGTTTTTTTGTGTTTAGTTACAGGGTGCTACTTGGCTTATTACGTAATGACTAAAAGGGAATTAACAGGGTTATGGCGGCAGCAGTTAATCCGCAGGCACCGGCCCAACAGAGACAACTGCAACCACCTCGACAAGCGAATTGTCTGGTCAGGTGCTACAGGGCCATAGGTCGATGTATTGCCCATTGCTTTCAGGTACTGTGGGACAACCTGTGCTGTTGCATCCCATGCGGCCATCGACAGATACAAAGACAACCCAATGTGCAGCCATGGGTCATCCCTGGTGGTAACAGGCTCGGACGCAGGCCGCCAGTCAATATGGGCAGTCAGCCGGGCAGCCCGGCTGTTTCACCCCTTCCTTCGCTTCCTGCCGTACCTCAACAGCCAGCAGTCAGCAATCGCCAAATTGCAGATATTATCAATGCAAGTTGGGCTGTTGCATCTGATGATGTGGTTGCTGATCTTGCCCGGGCTGTTCTGCTACAACGGCCAAACCGGCTTTCGATTGAGCAGGCTGGTGGAATATTAGGGCGGGATCTGGAGCAGGATGATTTGCCTGAAGCCATCAGGACCAGGGGTAATGGCCTGCTGGCAGCAATAGCAGGTGAAGACACGGATCAGGCTCGACAGCAGGCATTTCAATATCTGCAAAGCTGTGTAACAAATCCACTCAATGTGCACCAGCGACGTCGGCACTCTTTGCCAACAAACCGTTTGACGGGGCATATGCAGCAGCCTGAAGCCATGGACCCGACAGCAGGGGTTCCAGAAGTCGGTGGAGCGCATCATGGGGAGCACAGGTCTGCCGAGAGTGCGGGGCCTGTGGCGGGTATGGAACAAGGCGGTGTGGGAGAACAGAGAGAAAGAAGTGCTGAAAGCGGGGAGGATGACGAACCACTGGAGGGTGCCGTAGGTTATACAGCACCAGGAACACAGCAGCAAGGGTTGAGGTCTTTATTAGACGCTTATGCTGCCAGTCCCATCGGGCGTTCAGCGGATTTCACCGGAATACAGCATACGACGCATTCTATGCAGGAAATGCTTCAGGGTGACATACCGTTTATTGATATTGCTTTGGCCGCTATACGGGGAGAGCGAGGTCTGCGGGATGTTCAGCGCCTGTTATTTCGTGAGGGGATTCGTGATGGCATTAATAGCCCGGCATATGATGGGGTGCTTGGCCAGATTCCTCATAATGCACGGCAATATTTTGATGCTATTGTCAGGCAGTCAATGGCGCGTGATGTTGATGAAACCGCACTGATAGCCAATGGGTATGCTTATTTGGAGGCGTGTAACCGTCAGGATCAGCCTGGTGATGCTGTAGCACGAAGAGGTATCCGGGAGGAGGACGGGGGCCATCAATCAAGGTTGCCTGAGCACAGGGAAGGGCTGGTTGATACAGAAGCAGGCGATCACCATGTTTTGCCTGAAGAAGATGCTGAACGTCATTTCTTCGCTATGCCTTATGGGGGCTATCAGGCTGAACCTGGCCCCTTACCCCCGGTTCGGGACTATGGCGGTGCACGTCCAAGAACGAGACCTGTACCCACGGTAGCTGAGGCTCGAAATGACAGTCTTAGCCCACCTCATTCCCTGGTCATGCAAAATGCTCAACGCGGCCGAAGAGGGTCATCACCTGAACTCACGTTGAGTAGTCGTTCATCGTCTGATTTTGACCGTGACTTGTACCGCTCAATCAGACATGTGGCCCGAACGCCTGCCGGTGAACTCGTGAGGCGTAATCAGGGGCGTGATCGCGCCGCAATAGCAGGTGCTTCGTTGGAGATTTATCCGTCACCTGGTGATGCAACCAGTGAGCCTGCAGGGGTGCAGCTTGCTCGATTGCTGGTGGATGAGCGATGGAGAGAGGCCCGGGATTTGTGTCGGGATGAGAGGCATCAACGCGAAGCAGGCTTTCAGTGGCTTCGAACCTTTGTTCTCCGTGATCAAATGGATCTTGCCCGGGCTCATGGGTTTGTACTTCTTCGAAATCAGCGTGTTTCTGCAGACCGGGATATCCACAGGGATCAAGGTGCTGCCGGTATCCATGATGAAAACACGGCAGGAGAAGACATCAGAAATCGCCCTGTATTGGGTGAGCTGTTGATCAATCAGAACGCTGACCGCATTACTGCCCCAGGCAATGAAACGCTATTAGCCAGTTTGGTGCCATCCTACCGGGTTATGCGACCTGATGTGTTTTCAGCGAATCAGCAGCAGGAATTTCAGTATTCATTAGCGCAGGGACTGCGTTCTATAAGAACGACGGGGATGCTTCCCGTCGAAATCGGGGGGCGTGCTTCTGCAGAAGCACTGGAGCCGCCAGCTGAGAACGCAGGGCGCGAATCAGGCGCTGACAGTATTACTGTTCAAAGGCCGGAATCAGACATGTTACCCGCCGGTGCAACCTGTCTTATTTGTGGGGATTGTGCAGCCATTTTACTGCCTTGCTGTAGTACCGAGGATAACCTCAGGTATTTTTGTAGAACGTGTTTGAATAATAATTTCAGCGCGAGACTGGAGCCTGAACATTATGCTGACTGGGCTAACAATAATAAAACGGTCAAGTGCATGAGTTGTCAGGCACTAGGCAATAGTACAGGGCGTCTAAGTGTTGAACACTATGGTTATTTGCTGAATGAGAACATTGCGACGCAATTAGTTCAGTTTTATTTCAGATGGATCAATAAGCATGAAGGCGAACGGGATGTACGCTGTCCTGAGTGTAACACCGTGGGTATTGCTCCAAGAGGAATTGACACGTTTGTCTGCGTCAACAATGAAGGGCATCGCGGTGGTGGTGCGAGGGATGTCTGTACCAGGTGTAGCCTTATAAAAAATGCCAATCACGAATGCCCAGCCAGTCCGGAACAGCTCTGCCGTCACAAAATCGGCGAGTTGAGACGGGCGATAGATCGACCGGATGAATACCGGCTTTGTCCAAACCCGGATTGCGATATCACCATTGAGAAAGACCAGGGGTGCAATCATATGCAATGTAGAAAGTGTGGACAGCATTTCTGCTGGAACTGCCTGCGCTCATGGACGGATTGTTTTAATAATCCAGAGGCTGAACGTCAACGGGATTTTTTTAGCTGTCGCTCAGAATCCGTGGATATTGCGAGAATCGCAATGCGTGATCAATATCGGGAGAGGTTGTATGCACAGCTTCATGAATATCGAAGGTTGGTCGGTGAAGATTATGCCGTTGACCCTTCGGAAGATAAAGTGGCGAAATTCAGAGTATATACCAGCCAGGATGCAACAACCGTTCGGTATATGAGATTACCTTCCTCCGCCAAGATGATTCGGGACTTTTTGGCGAGAAATGCTTAAGCCTTGACTGACCGCCTCATTGTTAGGCGATCAGTAGCACGCTTTTTTCTCTTCATTGGGACAGTCTATTGTATTGTACCTGTAACGCGTACTCGCTTACTCCCGGCCTGTGGTTTTTGCTGTCTTGCCAAGGTATAGGCGTCAATCCTTGTATCCAGAATGTTTTTGAATGCAATCAGAAAACCCATGAAAACGAATGCGCCGGGCGGCAGAATTGCAAACAGGAATTTCTTGTAATCGGGTATGATCGTCATTTGCCAGTTCTCAGCAACCGGCCCAAACAGCAGGTGCATATTGGCAAAGAGCGTGCCCTGTCCTACCAGTTCCCGTAAGCCGCCCAGTAAGACCAGCACCAGCGTAAAACCGGTACCCATCATGAAGCCGTCCAACGCTGCCGGTGCGATAGCGTGTTTTGATGCGTAGGCATCTGCACGGCCAAGAATGATGCAGTTGGTCACAATCAGCGGGATAAAGATGCCCAGTATTTTGTACAGTTCATAGGTGTACGCCTGCATCAGCAGCTCAACGCAGGTGGTCAGTGAGGCAATCACCATCACGAAAACGGGCAGGCGGATTGCTTCAGTCATCTGTCGTCTGAACAGGGAGACTGCGATGTTGGAAAACGTCAGAACTGCAATCGTCGCGATGCCAAGGCCCAGTGCGTTCACGACACTGTTGGAGACACCGAGCAACGGGCACAGCCCCAGTAGCTGCACCAGTGCCGGGTTGTTTTTCCACAGGCCTTCCAGGGCGATATGGCGTGGATCAGTGCTGGCCATGGGGTGACTCCTTCAGGCGTTGAAGCCCGTTGGTAAACAGTGCGCTATGGTATTGCTCAAAATAGTCCAGGCTGCGGCGTACGGCGGCAACAACCGCTCGCGGGGTGATGGTTGCACCGGTAAATTGATCAAATTCACCACCATCCTTGCGTACGGCCCAGCCTTCCCCGGCAGGATTATTTATAGACTTGCCATTGAAGCCCAGGATCCAGTCGGAGATGCGGGTGTCAATGCCATCGCCCAGTCCGGGGGTTTCCTTGTGGGTAATGACTCGAACGCCGGATATCCGACCGTCGGCGTAAATACCGACCAGCAGGGCAATGCGGCCACTGTAACCGTCTGGTGCGACCACCGGCAGGATGATGGCCGTTGGTTTGTCCTTCAGGAACGCGACGTAGGCTTCAGGGGGCTGAACATAAGGGCCAAGGCGCTCAGGTTCCGGCAGTTTGACGCGGGTATCCAGCAGACTGTTGTCAAATGCTTTCGGTGGCAGTACTTCGTGCAGCGCCTTTTCTTCGCTGGCGCGCACCTGGTTGGCAATCTGGTCACGTGTCGCGTACCAGGTCAAGGCTACGAGGCCCGTGGTCAATACCGCAAATAGTCCAAGGGTTAGACTGTTTTTACTGATGGTTCGAAAGAGTGCCGTCATGGTTATTCAGACTTTGCCAGCCCCCGTTTCGGTTTTTTGTGTCCGTAAGTACGGGGCTGGGTGTAGTAGTCAATGGTGGGCGCCGCCATGTTCATCAGCAGCGTGGCAAAGGCGACACCGTCAGGGTAGCCGCCCCAGGCGCGGATGATGTACGTGATCAACCCAACGCCTAAGCCGAAAATAAAGCGTCCCCTGGCGGAGGTGGCGCCGCTGACAGGGTCGGTAATGATAAAAAAGGCGCCCAGCATGGTAGCCCCGGAAAACAGGTGGAACCAGGGGGAGCCGTTGGATTCAGAGCCGGAACCGCCCCAGAACACCAGGGACATGACGAACAGGCCAGCCAGCATGCCCAGCGGTGCATGCCAGGTGATGACTTTCCGGTACAGCAGGACAAGGCCGCCGACAAGGAAAGCCAGGTTAACCCAAAACCAGCCGATGCTGCTCATGCCCGTCAGTTGTGGTGTGCTTTCCCACAGTTCCGTCATCGTCAATGAGCGGTTTTCCCGGACAACGTCCAGGGCGGTGGCCAGTGTCCAGCCGTCAACCGCCACGGGACTGTTGTCCGGTGTGAAAATCGCGCGGAATGCTTCGCCTGAACCGGTAATGGCAGGATGGCCTTCAATACCCACAGGGGGAGCCCAGCTCGTCATCTCCTGGGGAAAGGAAATCAGCAGCAGTACATAGCCCAGCATGGCGGGATTGAAGGGGTTATAACCCATGCCACCGTAAAGTTGCTTACCGATTGCGATGGCAAACACCGTTCCGGTCAGGGTAAGCCACCAGGGGGAGAAGGGGGGCAGGGCCAGTCCCAGCAGCAGGGCAGTTACCAGGGCAGAGCCGTCTTTCAAGTAGAACGACAGTGG
Source organism: Kistimonas ophiarachnellae (assembly GCF_057552235.1). Classification (NCBI taxonomy): domain Bacteria; kingdom Pseudomonadati; phylum Pseudomonadota; class Gammaproteobacteria; order Oceanospirillales; family Endozoicomonadaceae; genus Kistimonas; species Kistimonas ophiarachnellae. Next base: position 138,742 of record NZ_BAAJPA010000012.1, read on the forward strand.
ACGTTTGCGAAGGGCAAGTATTGCCGCTTCTGTCACCAGGGCAACCAGTGAGCACCAGGCAACATTGATCAATGTGCCCCAGCCAAAGAAAAAGGTCAGGGCAAACAGGCCGGGCAGGCTTGCAGCCAGTACCCATTGCATGACCCTGGGCGTCTGGTTGGCGCCGAGGGTATGGGGTGACGTTTGTCGTATCAGCGCCATAATTATTCCTTCGGCAGTTCGTTCGTGGATGCCTTTTGCGCGGCTTCCTGCTCAAGACAGGCTGACAGTGCTGCATCCGCCTGTTGTGCCTCGGCCTCTGCCGTCTTCAGTGCCTGTTCCAGGGCTGCTGTCTCATCATCGGAAGCATTCTCCAGCGCACGCCGGGCTTTCTTGACCTTGGCCCAGGCCATGGCGCTCTCGATTTTGTGCTTCTTGGCGGCATCACTCAACGGGGCGCGTTTTGGCTTGGCAGGCTTCTCCTCAACAGGAGACGTTGTCTCGCTGGTGGCAGGTTGAGCCAGTGCCTGTTCACGTTCGGCCAGTATCTGGCGACAGTGTTCGACTTTCAGCTTAAGCGCTTCAGTCTGATCATTGTCAATTTCCAGTGCTTCCGCCAGGGAACGCTCGGCCTTGCGGAGTTCGGCGCGGGCCATAGCCAGTTCAATCTTCAGCTTCTTCTGATCGTCACTAAGGGGCGGTTTGGACGCTTTCTCTGCAGGTGGTTGTGCGTCTGAAGTAGCTGCCGACTCATTGGTGTCTCCCGCACGATCAAAATCCTGCTGCAGTTGTGCCTGTTGTTCACGCAGGCGATCAATATCTGCACGAAGTTTAGCGGTTGTTTCCGACTCGCTGTCGTCCAGCTGAGCGAGGGTTCGCTCGGTTTTCTTCAGTTGGGCATTGATCATCGAGAGCTGTATCTTCAGCTCTTTCTGCTTAGGGTTCAGTGTTGGACGCGCCTTGCGTACAGGCTCGCTCGCGGGTTGTCCGGCAGCCGCCTGCTTGCGCGCTTTTGCCCGTTCAATCGCGGCCTGGATAGCATCCTGTTTACCCGCATCCATTGTGGTTTCAGACGGTTTGGCCGGAGCTGATTTCTCGGCTTCCCGTGCTGCCTTGAGCTGGGCGGCGCGCTCAGCGTTGGCTTTGCGTTTCGCTTCCTTTTCTGCCGCTACACGTTCCAGACGCTGTTGACGGTTTTCAAAGCGGCGCTTGGATTGTTCGGCCTTTTCGTGTTTTGCCTGCTGTAACCGGATCTGGTCCTTGCCGGCACGGAAATACTGTACCAGCGGAATCGTGCTGGGGCAGACATAGGAACAAGCGCCACACTCTATGCAGTCAAACAGGTTATGGTGTTGAAGCTGGTCGTTATTGGCGGCTTTTGCATGCCAGTAGAGTTGTTGTGGCAACAGGGAAACCGGACAGGCGACGGCACAGTCGCCGCAGCGAATGCAGGCGCGGGCGGGGGGCGCTGCCGGGAACTCCCCGGCCGTACCGGCAATCAGGCAGTTGGTGGTTTTGATGACCGGGATATCGGTACTGTCCAGGGTGAATCCCATCATGGGGCCGCCCAGGATCAGGTTGTTCATCTCGTTCTGCCTGAGACCGGCAAAGGCCAATAGATCCTTTGCCGGGGTGCCGATGCGTGCTTCAACGTTTTGCGGCTGTGCCAATGCATCCCCTGTCAGGGTGGTGATGCGCGAGATCAATGGCCTGCCCAGGATGACGGCGTCATGGATCGCGGCGATCGTTCCGGTGTTGTAGCAGAGAATGCCGATATCGACCGAGCGCGCATCGCTGGGAACTTCCTGTCCTGTCAGCAGGTAAATCAGTCGTTGTGCGTCTCCGGACGGGTATTTGGTCGGTACCGTAACCACCTGGTAAGCGCGATCCCGGCAGGCACGTTCCATCGCTCTGGCGGCCTCGGGCTTATTGTCTTCAATACCAATGAGAACCTGCTCCGGATGCAGCAGGTGGCAGAGGATATCAATACCGCTGACAATGCGATCGGCATGTTCACGCATCAGCATGTCATCAGCGGTGATGTAAGGTTCACACTCGGCGCCGTTGACGACCAGGGTATGAATCTTGTCTTCATTCCGGGACGCCATCTTGACGGCAGCAGGGAAACCGGCGCCACCCAGGCCGACGATGCCGGCGTCGTAGATGCGTCTAACCAGCGCCTGATGATCTATCGTCGTATAGTCCGGTTCCGGAAAGAGTTCGCACCAGCGGTCCTCACCATCACTGGCCAGCACGATACAGGTTTCGGTCAGCCCGGAGGGATGGGGCACTTTACGGGATTCAATGGCCGTGATGGTGCCAGAAGTCGGTGCATGTACCGGCGCGCTGACAAAACCGCTGGCACGGGCCAGCAACTGCCCTTTCAATACACAGTCACCGACCTTGACCAGCGCCTGGGCCGGTGAGCCGGAATGCTGGTTCAAGGGCAACACATACTCTGCAGACAGCGGAGGTGTAGCGATGGCTGTCCGGGTTGATTGCTGCTTGTTTTCCGGTGGGTGAACACCACCCGGGAATTCGTGAATAGTGATCAGGTTACTCATGCAGCCTGATCCCCCGGTCCGGACGCGGGCCGGCGGTCAGTGGCGATCAGTTGTTCCGGTGGAACGGGCAGGCTCCATGCCCAGCTTTTTGTTGTCACTTCAAGCGGTACCATATCGATACAGTCTACAGGGCAGGGCTCGACACAGAGGTCACACCCGGTGCACTCATTGACGATAACTGTGTGCATTTGCTTCGCGGCGCCAAGGATCGCATCCACGGGGCAGGCTTGGATGCACTTGGTGCAGCCGATACACTCGTCTTCCCGGATGTAGGCGACCATGGGTGGTTTTTCGGTGCCGTGTTCGCCATCCAGGGGAACAGCTTCGACATCCAGCAGGTCTGCCAGTGCGTTGATGGTGCTTTGACCACCCGGTGGGCAACGGTTAATCGCCTCGCCGTTGGCAATAGCTTCCGCATAGGGGCGGCAGCCGGGATGACCACACTGGCCACACTGGGTTTGCGGTAGCAGTTCGTTGATCTGGTCGACGATCGGGTCGCCTTCCACCTTGAATTTTTCTGAGGCGAACCCTAACAGGGCGCCAAAAACCAGGGTCAGAACCAGCAGGGCGAGAATCGCGGTAATGATGATATCCAACAACGCCCCCTTACAGCTTGATCAGGCCGGTAAAGCCCATGAAGGCCAGGGACATCAGGCCGGCGGTAATCATACCGATGGCTGCGCCGCGGAAGGGAACCGGTACATCAGCCACGGCGATCCGTTCACGCATGGCGGCAAACAAAACCAGTACCAGTGAGAAACCGATGGCTGCACCGAAACCGTAGGTGGCCGAATCCACAAAACTGCTGTGCATACGGTTGCTGTTCAGCAGGGCGACACCGAGCACGGCGCAGTTACTGGTGATCAACGGCAGGAACACGCCCAGCACCCGGTAGAGGAGCGGACTGACCTTTCGTACCACCATCTCGGTAAATTGAACGACAACGGCAATCACCAAAATGAACGACAGTGTCTTGAGGAACTCCAGTCCCAGCGGAATCAGGATGTATTCGTAGGTGATGTAGCTGCAGATGGACGCCAGGGTGAGCACAAAGGTGGTCGCCATGGACATACCCATGGCTGTTTCCAGCTTGTTGGAAACCCCCATAAACGGACACAGCCCGAGAAACTGCACAAGGACAAAGTTGTTGACCAGTATTGCGCTTAACAGGATAAGCGACAGCTGGGTCAGGGTTTCGGTCATGACTCTCACCGATAGCTGCAAGGCAGCCGGTATCTTACCGGGCTGCGACAAGCACTGTTTACCTTCACGTCGCAGGAACTGACGACGCGGCTCCTGGTAACAGTGCACTTTATTATATGGCGACCCGCGCCTGAGGCGGTCTATTATCCGGCAGGGCGTTATTCCATACAATAGCGGTTGGTTATCTGATCAAGCATATTTGGTTATATACTTATGGGTGTTGCGGGTTACACTGCCAAGGTTGAACTGTCTATAGGCAGATGATTTTCCAGCCGCGAAATTATAAGGTTTTGAATGAAAAACACCAGTGGTCGGTAGGCTTGCCCGTTGTACAAGTGAGCAGGTTGTTACGAAACGCTGCTGGAAATGGGGTGCAGTGCTTTTAACTCTTCAATAACTTGCGTGAAAACGCGCTCAAATTTCTCAGCTATCACCTTGTTTTCCTCGTTATAACTGATCGTCGAGCGAAACGCATTATTATCAGGGTAGTAGGCAATTCCGAGTCCATTGTCTTCTACGGGGCCAAACAGGAAGCGCTGGATAGACGGAGATACCACGCAGGACGTTGACAGAGTATTGGTAGTGATCAAAGCCTTGAACAAGGGATTTTCAAACAGTCCGGGCTGTTCAGAAATACCGAGTTCCTTGCCAAATTTTTCCCAGATTTTCCTTAGTGCGAACAGGTGTCGGACAATCCCCTTACATGTTTTGCAGGCTGCAATTTTTTGACTGTGTTTTTCTGCGGCTTTTTTAAGCAGTTTTTGTTTTTGTTCGAGGGTTGTGTGCGGATCCTTTAATCCATTAGCCAGAGCTATCGCTTCGGGTGACCAGCTTCGCAGGCATTCTGTACGGCCCAAATGAAGGTGACGCATGGCGACCGCTTCATAGGTTGGCACCATGGATTTCCAGACACGCCAGGCCGCTACCTGGATGGCTACCTGGTAAAAAGAATCCGGGCTGATTTTGTAATGCTCTTTCAGGGAGCTGCGTCCAATGCCAGGGATGTTTGTTTCCTTAAGATGTGTCTTTTGGATGTTTTCTTTAAAACGTGAACGTTGTGTTTCAATCGTTTCCTTGAGTGACGGATTAATATCCCAGTCCAACTTCTGCGGGGTGGGTTCCAGGTCGCCTTCGTCCGGTGTTTTAGTACTGAGGTTTTCGTTGATGCGATTGAAAAGAGGGATGTGAGCATCAGCATCAGCCGGTGTGTGTTCAAGGACGGCGCCGATTGTGCCATTGGTTTGCATGGTAAGCTGCACCGTTTTGTCAAACCAGCGATCGTTGCCATTCCCAGCCAAAAGTTGGCGGGCGGCAGGGTCGGGATTGTCATCCTGTGCATTGGCTGCCTGATCCCTGTCAAGACAGACGCAGCAGAAGGCGTTGTCAACCTGTTGCATAAGGCGAACATTTTTGTCGCTGCCCTGAAGAAGCTGCGTCTGAAGTGTGGCACATGTGTCTCGATCTACAGCGGTCAGAGGTGTCAGGTCAACCGTTGACCGAGTGGGCATCTTAGTCTGCAGTAAGGCCAGCTGTTTGGCCAGGTGAGAGCGCTTGATTCGATTGCCGTTTTTGTCGGCAATTTGCAGGGTGTGCATATGGCCACCGGATAGCACGAGAATATGTTGCTCTTTATTGCCTGGGGCTACCTCTTGTGTGCAATGTTTCAGAAAGTCCTTGCCCTTGGCTGGTTTACGATTGTTGAATAACCTGAAAACCTGATCCATGCAAACAGGATGCTGTTTCTTGTCGCGTGTCGTGTACGTGTCCTGCGGCAGCGTTTCCGTTTGAATCAGGTCATGGTGTTCATAAGCCGCGAGTATTACATCAGCCAATTGTTCATGGGCTGGTTTGCTACGCCATGTGCTTTTGTCGAATTCGACGGCAAAGCTGACATTGATGGGGGTCGCATCTCTTGTCGTGAGATACATTTCATCCCAGAAAGGTTTCAACCATCCATCCGGTTGCCTGGACTGGTCCAGCAGTTTTTTCTGAAGCGCCTCGGCATACGTTTGTGTGAAATCGTCCCGATCTTTTTTGAAGATTGGCAGCTGTTTTTTCAGCTGTGAATCAATTGCTGTGACTTCGTCAGCCATCGTGTCCAGTTCCCTGAACGTATCGTCCAGATCCGGCACACCCCAGAGTGGAGGTGTCTTGTATTCAACCTTGGTGATCTTGCGAGCCCCTGATGACGTGTCTGGCGCCAATGATCCGGCTGAGGCTACCGGTGAAAACCCCGGTGTTTTTTCAGGGTGTGTTGTTTTGGCCTGGTGCGAATCTGCTTGATATTCACTGCGTGGGATGCTTGATTGTCCAATTTCCATGGCGATGCTATCTACCTGTTTGTTCCGATATAAGAGATGACAGCTGAGAGTCGCGGAAGTTCTGACAATGTTGACAGGCCGGGTAAGGCTATTATCTACGCAAAATGAGTGTCTTTATCGTTGTGGTTTACGTAAAGACAGTGTTTTTGTCCGTCCCAGCAGGAAAGTATCGAAATCGTCGGCAAGAAACAGCGTGCCGGTAAAAAAGCGTTTCGCTTCCTGTTCGACTTCGTTAAGGGATCGGCTATTGCGGGTAGTCGCGCCTTTGATGGTCTGATACCGGGGGCTGAAATGCGTCAGGATCAGGTTGGGCAGAGACGTGTCGGCACAGGTTTGCGCCACCTTTGCGGCCGTGCTGTGTTGTATTTTGACCGCCAGCTGTTGGTAGACCTCTTCGGTGTAAGTGGCTTCATGTACCAGAAGATCGCAATCCTTCAGGTACGACGCCAGCCGTTTTGGGTCTTCGTTATCGCCTGCAATGATCACGATTCGACCGGGTGTGTCAGGCAGGCAGTAACTGGCGCCTGATACGGTTCTGCCATCATCCAGTGTGAGGGTTTCCCTGTTCTTTAATCGGCCGAAGAGTGGCCCTTCCGGTATGCCGTCAGCAATCGCCAGTGATTTATCAAATGCACCCGGGAAGTCAGGTTCCTGAATGTGAAACGCAAAGCTGGTGATGTTGTGCTTCAGGGGAATAGCGGTAATGGTGTGGTTTTGCCAGCTTTGCACGCCGCCGTCATCGGATAGTTCGATAATCTCAAGCGGAAAATCCAGTGTCAGTTGAGAGTGGAGCATGACGGCTTCAAGCATCGCTTTCAGGCCTTTGGGACCAATGATCGTTAATGCCTGATACTCAGGCGAGAGCGTCGTCATGGCGCGGCTGGCCAGTAACCCGGGCAGACCATAACAATGGTCACCATGCAGGTGCGTAATCAGTATCAGCCCCAGTCGTGCGACGGACAGCGGGCATCGCAGCAGGCGGTGCTGGGTACCTTCACCGCAGTCAACCAGTATCCACTGACGTACCTGCTCCGGTTGCAGGGCCAGCGCAGTCACATTACGGTGCCGGGTCGGTACGCCGGCGGAAGTACCCAGGAATGTCAGTTCCATGAAGGGTCGGTTATCCAGAAAAAATGTAATAGTGGTGATCTTACACTGACAGCTTGGCGAGCGTCGTCAGCCGTGTCTGAGTTATAAGAAAACCTTATCAGATAATTAATTTTAATTTATTAGCAGTGATGCCTCTTCAGGCATATCTTTCATTTCAACCAACCCATTGGATGAAATGAGGAACGTAACCATGAACAAGAACCTGATTGGTCTTGAAGTGACTCAAAGTGCCAGCATCGCTGAACAGCTGAACCGTCTGCTGGCCAGCTACCAGGTGTTGTATATGAACAGCCGCGGCTATCACTGGAACATCCGGGGCGGAAACTTCTTCCAGCTGCATCAGAAGTTCGAAGAGATTTATACCGATCTGCAGAACAAGGTGGATGAGCTTGCCGAGCGTATCGTGACCCTGGGGCATACACCTGAGCACAGCTTCACCGGTTACCTGGAGCACAGTGAGATTGCCGAGCATACTAATGTGACGGATGGTAAGGCCTGTGTCAGTAACCTGGTGGATAGTTTCAGCAAGGTATTGGTCAAGCAGCGTGAAATCATGTCCATGGCCAGTGACGCCGGTGATGAGGGTACAGTAGCGCAGATGTCCGACTATATTCGTGAGCAGGAAAAACTGCTGTGGATGCTGAATGCTTATCTGCAATAGCGTGTTACTGATGAATAAAAAGCCCGCTTGCCTTTATGGTCAGCGGGCTTTTTATTATGAGCATATTGTCAGGCAGTAACTCTTTCGGCCCTGGAGAAAACCTGGTTGATGGCGACAGCGGATAAAATCACAGCCAACGCAATCCAGGTGGTACCCGGCAAGATTTCATGATTAATGGTTGCTCCCAGCAGTACACCAAAGAGAGGAACCAGGTAGTTACTGAAGGACGCAAAGACCGGTCCTGCCCGCTGAATCAGCACCATGTACAGGAAGTAAACGACACCAGCACACATCAGGCCCAGGTAAACAACGGCTGTAAGGCTTTCAGTACTGGGCGACAGGGTGGTGGGTGGCACAATGATGCTGGCAATCACCAGCAGCTGTGATGCCGCAGCAACCAGGACATTCCGTGCGACCATCAAAGGGTGGCTCCCTTCAATACGCTTGAGCATCAGTAGTGCAATCGCAAAACTGCCCGAGGCGGCAACGATGGCCAGTGCACCGATCAATGAACCGTTGCTGCTGCCAGCGATCAGCTGCGGATAAAACAGCAGCAGCAGGCCGGCAAAGCCAACCACGACACTGGTAATGCCTGTCAGTGTGATACGTGCACCGGCAACCAGCAGGGGCGCCAGCAGAATGGTAAAGAAGGGAATGGTGCCCATCAGGATGGCGGCAACGGCGGTATCCATATACTGCTGTCCCCAGGCCACAAGGACAAAGGGCAGGGTTGCTTCAAGGAAACCCACCAGGTGATACATTTTCCAGTTGCTTTTTTCGCTCTTGAGGTTGAGCAGGCGGCAGACCAGCAGCAGGGTCAGGCAGCCAACCAGTGCCCGGCCGGCACCGACCCAGACAGCCGGCAGGTCAGCCACAGCCATCTGTTGGAACAGGAACTGAGAGCCCCAGATCATGCCAATACCCAGCAGAAACAACAGATTCTTAAACATAACATTTATCCATACGCATTCTGCGCGCGATGATAGTGCGCCTGTAATAATGAATAAAATGAATACTCGGCATTGTGATATGCTTGATTTCGATAGCATTGTTTGCCCGAGAAGTACCTGCCATGACCTCCCTGTTTCATCGCTTCGACCTTAACCTGTTGCGGATTTTAGACCTGCTGATGCGCGAACGCAGTGTCAGCCGGGTGGCGCGGCAATTGCACCTGTCCCAATCAACCATCAGTCATTCACTGGCCAGGCTTCGGGAAGGGCTGGGCGACCCATTGTTTGTCTCAACCCGCAGTGGCATGTTGCCGACGCCGCGGGCGCAGGCCATGGCGCAGCAGATTCGTGAGTCCATGCAGCTGTTGGAACAGAGTCTGGAACGTGAGCCGGATTTTGAGCCGGAAACCAGTCAGCGGGTATTTCGGATTGCGGCGGGCAGTTACTTTGAACTGATCATCCTGCCATCATTATTAACACGGCTGGCTGCGGTGGCGCCGGGTGTTCGGCTGGATGTATCAGAAATGTCGGCCAGTGATTACGAGCATGAGCTGGAGCGGCATCATGTGGATCTGGTCATTGGCTTTGAGCAGCCTGTGCATTTGTCAGACAAATTGTCCAGTTGCCCCTTTCTGACAGAGCAGCTGGAAATCCTGTCTGCCAGCCAATTAGCGAAATCGGAAGATGAACTGTCACTGGAGCATCTCCGTGAACGGGCCTTTATCTACCCATCCCCCTGGGGGCATAGCCAGGTCATCATGGACGACTGGTGTCGACAGCGAGGTATTGAGCGTAACGTAGGCATTCGAGTACCGGGATTTATTGCCGTACCCCCCTTGTTACAGGCTGGCGACTGGTTGGTCGCCTTACCGGCTGCCGTTGCCCGCTATTTTGCCCGATACTATGGCTTTCATGCCCACACCTTACCGGATAACCCGCCCTGGTTTCGTCATATTATTGCCTGGCATCCCGTGCAGGCTGGCGACAAAGGGTTGCAATGGTTGCGGACTCAGTTGCTGACGGTGGCAGAGGATCTGGCAATGACGGTGAGTTAATCAGTCTTTATTTTCGAATTAATAGAAAGTTGTGTCAGATATTGTGTGATTTTAAATAGAAAAAAACGATAGATAATAGAAAGTGTGACATCCAATACGACCCTCAATGAACCGAGTCAGGGAGCTACAACGATGAAACTGCTGCAGATTAACGCCGGGATTTTTGGTCAGGACTCCCAGTCCACACAGCTGGCTGACCACTTTGTCAGCGAATGGCAGGCCCGTAACCCGGAGGGGGAAGTGGTTATCCGGGATTTTGCGGAGGAGCCCGTGCCACATCTGGATGGTTTCCGTTTCGGTGCCTTCCTTGCAGCGCCAGACCAGCGGACGCCGGAACAGGATGCCGTTGTCGCTTATTCAGACCAGTTGATAGAGGAAATCCGCCAGGCAGACACGCTGGTGATTGGATTGCCCATGTATAACTTCAACGTGCCATCGACTCTGAAAGCCTGGTTTGATCATATCGCCCGTGCCGGTGTCACCTTCAAGTACACTGAAACTGGTCCGGTCGGCCTGCTGGACAGTGCTACCAAGGTACGAATCGTGGCAGCCCGTGGCGGGATGTACCAGGGGACGCCGAAAGATACCCAGACAGATTATGTGCGTATGTTTCTTGGTTTCCTGGGACTCACTGATGTGGAATTTGTTTATGCGGAAGGTTTGAGTATGGGCGGTGACAGTAAGGAAGAAGCCCTACAGAATGCAAGGGCACAAATTGCGAACATGCTCTGATTGATTAACAACAGTTATCTACTCCAATGTGTTGACAGCAATGCTGTTGAAGGCTTTAACGCAGGCTACCCCCGTCCTGCGTTTTTTTTGGAATGGATAAACTGTTGTGAATACCTGTTTATTTTTTTTCAGCGAAAATTCAGTTTTGTCATTACTGCCTCAAATATTGCTAACAACCGTGTTTGTAAATAGCGCAACAGGGGTGATTCCTTAAAACGTTGTGAACTTAATTTGATCGGCAGAAGTCATAACTCTCGGTGAAACACTGTTTATTTATTCAGATTCAGGAATTGGCCTGTCATCCATGAGTCAGTTTTTACATTTGGATTTTATTAGGCAGAGTGTTTTGGCTCGCTCAATACAACAGGAGTAGTCGAGTATGTTTCCAGTAAATCGGGGTGGCTATAATCAAAGACAAGGGGGCTATCATCCTAATCAGTCATTGGCTCCAGACCCTGGAGGCAGGAGGGATCAACCTTCTCACGATAACGGTATATATCAACAGCAAGCTGCCTCTTATCCCCATGCTGTACAACCCCGCCCAAGTATTGAACCACTACTCCTGCCATTAATGATGGGTCAAAGGACAAGTACGCCGCAGATGCCTTTGACGCAAAGGCAGTCCGCGCCATTCACGCCTCGTGGTAGTTCAGGGTCTATTCTTGGTCAGCACCCGCAGTTACAGGCAATGCACCTTAGGTCGTCTATTTCCCCGGTCCAGCAGCCCGCCAATGTAGGGCAAAGGCTTCATGGTTTGCTGCAACCAGGTCACCATCAGGCTTTAAGGGCGCAGTTTATGCCTTCACAACAATATGTCGGTTATCCTTTAGCGCAGCCTGGGGAGGATCCAGCTTTGCATCCGCACCAGGCCCGGGAACCTTCAGGGAGAACAAGGGCCAGAGCCCCGCGCGGTAGGAAAAAGTCTGCCGCGCCTTCATCAGGACAAGCCCAGCAACCCGTTCGCTTACCACGAATCTATCGACACAGGACAGAACAGGTTTCCAGTCCGTATGGATTTTATGAAGAAAGCCACGTTGAGACATTTCAAGGTTATGGTGATCCATCAGATGTCTTGGCAGGAGCCGGTTTAGCAATGCATCAATCGGCAAGCAGTGCTCATAGCAGCTTTTCTTTTCAGCCAATACCTGAACAGCTGGCTGGCAGAGAAAAGCTGCAAGCTTCTTCTACTGACACATCATTTATCCCAGAGGTTCCCATAACGACCAGCGAAAGAGGGGAAGTGTCGTTTTCCCCGGAAATCAAAAAAGCCAGGATAGTAACTACTGAAGCCGTAGATACCCACTCTCCAATCGCAGCTGGTGTTTCAGTTGAGCTGCAGCCTGTTACAGAACGTCAAGAGATAATAAACTCGGCGTGTGAAATTGCCAGATCTCAAGTAATGACTGAATTTGGAAGGGTTCAGTTATATTATAGAATTCCGGTAAAAGAATCACTCACGGCCTTCATGAAGATGATGTCGGAGGAAATGCTATCGTCGCCAGTTGTGAGTCGGTCAGCGACTGTCAGCGGATTACCTACTGGCACAACTGAAAAGAGCGATACTGGTTATCAATCAGGCATACAATCGCAATTAGATGAAAGCGCAGGGTTGCCTCTGGAGAAAAGCGTCAGCCCGACACAGCATGAAGAAGCTGCATCAATTAAGGAGGCTGTCAGCCCAAATATTTCTTCTGCTATTGAACCAACGTCGCACGAATATCATCGGTCATCGTCTTATACGTCGGGAGAATGGGGTGACGATGATCAAAAAAAACCTATTAAAAAGAGAACGGTTCAAAAAATGAAGAAGATGTCTGAACCGGAAGCTGGTTCGTCTTTACCCCAATGCCAAACCGCGACAGAACGATCGGAACCGCTAATAATACAACCATCCGAAACAACAAGCTTGCCTGGCACTGGTATTACTCAAGAACTTTCCGAGCTTAAGTTAAGAGCGAGAGCGTTTTTAGAAGTGGGAACGCGTGCTAAGCAAGATGAATCGATGATGCAGTCTGAACAAGGCATTGTCGAAGAAGAACCAGATACTGCCACGGCAGATGAGGGTAAACCTAAAAAAGGAAAGGGTAAAAGAGGAAAGGGTAAAAGAGGAAAGGGTAAAAAAGGCTCCCAAAAAAAACAAACCTCACAACCTTCAACGTTGCGGGTGGAGCAAGAGCAAGTCCGGGGGGAGCAAACTCGGGTACCAATTTTAAGACTGCGTCGTGACCCTGTAGCAGATACATTAGAAAAAAACAAAGACAGGCATTCCCCCAGGCAAGAGGAGCAGGCCAGTGTTTCAGGAACAACAGGTGATTCTACACAAAGTCCAAAGTTGAGAGCGCTTTTGGCTAGTTCGGAGGCACCAGTCAGAGAGCCCGAACAACCATCTTTTCTAACTCAAATAGAAGCAAGTGCTGGTGGTTCGGGGCGCGAGGGGCAGGAGCAACCTGTTGCGGGTTTATCCCATGAAGCGCCACAGCATCTTTCAGGAGCAGGTATGGGGGGAGCGGAAACTCAACCATCGGAAACTGCTATGGATATATTGGCGCGGGCATGTGCAATAAGCGATGTGCCGGTTTCTTCAGAAAGTCGTCCCGGTAGTGGCGCGTCGTATGCTGAAGAGGAGAAATAAGCAGCGAAATTAAGTTTTCTATGCTTGATGATTATCAATCAGCATGTCGTTACATTAATGCTGAGTACTTATATGACATTAGTTAGTGACTTTCTGGCGCCAAAAATAAACTTAACATTTGAATGTATAAATGCGGATAACAGGCAAATAACGAGGAGGTCATATCACGCAGCACGTTTGAGGTTTTTCAATGGTGTAGATACCCTTATTTATCCGCCATCATTATCGCAGATGCTTCCTGTAAAATCCTGTATAATGCACCATAATTCACTTGCAAAGTACCCTGAACATTATGTCCAAGTTTTTTTACAAAGGTAGCCGCGTCAATATGCCGGACAACCGCGGCACCGGATACACCTCCAAAAAAGTGGTTCGCGTAGGCACAGAGACCAGTCCGGCCAAAGTCTCCGTTCAGACTGAAGAGCGTGAGGAAGAGTTACTGGCACTCGCCAAAGCTCACAATGTCGTGGTTGATATCGTTGTATCTGAGGAAGAACCAGAGGATACCCGTCAGCTTGACGCCCTGCTGAACACGGCAACCACCCAGGTCAACGAGAAGCTGCCCTCGCGTAACGATCCTTGCCTGTGCGACAGCGGGAAAAAGTATAAGAAGTGCTGCGGCGCCTGAGTCAGGCTGTCCGTTTCGCTCAATTGCTGTAGAAGTTCAAATCTGAACTTCTACAGACCAATACCTGATATTGACTTTCTGGCAGTCGCTCTCCCGCCTCGTTGTAACCTATTCTGCTTTCTGGCGTTGGTTGATAACTTTTAAATAATTCATGAATAGAGTTTTCAATAATTAATAAAAATCTGGATTAATTATCGATTTGATAAAGATGCGTCTTCTATGCTGGTTTTATTGATTCAATATTCTTTTCTGAATACAGATGAAGCTCGATCAGCCTGAATGGTATTCAGGATCATATTTTATTAGCGGTCGCACAGATGCTCTGCTGCATTTTTAAGAGATTGAACAAGATAATAAATCAAAGGGAGGTCTAATTAGCGATTAGCCTCCCATAGACGTTATCTCTGAATTACATCACCCGCATGCCTGGCTCGGCGCCATCGTGAGGCTCAAGGATCCACAGGTCAGCGCCACCAGGGCCGGCAGCCAGTACCATGCCTTCGCTCATGCCAAACTTCATTTTTCGTGGCTTCAGGTTGGCTACCATAACCGTATGTTTCCCAACCAGGGCTTCCGGGCTGTAAGCGGCTTTGATACCAGCAAAGACATTGCGAGTCTCGCCGCCGATATCCAGGGTGAGCTGGATCAATTTGTCTGCGCCTTCCACCTGTTCGGCATTGACGATTTTGGCAATGCGCAGGTCCACCTTGGCAAAATCACCAAACTCGATCTGTTCGGCAATGGGCTCTTCTTTCAGCCACTTGCCGGCGTTATCTTCGACGGTTTCGTCTGTGGGCGCTTCGGTCTTGGCGTCGGCCATTTTTAAAGCCTCCTTACTGGCGTCAATCATCCCGTTGACACGGTCGCTTTCAACGCGGGTCATCAACGGTTTGAACTTGTTGATCTTATGGTTCAGCAGCAGGGTCTGGCTGTCATCCCAGTTCAGTTCTCCGCACTGCAGGAAGGCTTCGGCATTTTCTGCCATCGCCGGGAGTACTGGCTTGAGGTAGATCAGCAGCAGGCGGAACAGGTTGATGCCCGCGGTGCTGATGTCGTGCAGTTCCTGATCTTTGCCTTCTTCCTTGGCGATGACCCAGGGCTTGACCTCGTCAATCCAGGCATTGGCCTGGTCAGCCAGCGCCATGACTTCACGCATGGCCTTGCCGAATTCCCGGTTTTCATAGTGCTCGGCGATGGTTTCACTGGCCGCCATGAAGGCTTGGGTCAGTTCCGGAGCCGCGTCGTTGGCGGACAGCATGCCGTCAAAGCGCTTGTGGATGAAGCCGGCGTTACGGCTGGCGATATTGACCACCTTGCCGACCAGGTCACTGTTCACCCGCTGGACAAAGTCTTCCAGGTTCAGGTCCAGGTCATCAATCCGGCTGGAGAGTTTGGCGGCGTAGTAATAACGCAGGTATTCCGGATTCAGGTGATCCAGGTAGGTCCGCGCCGTGATGAAGGTGCCGCGGGACTTGGACATTTTCTCGCCATTCACCGTCAGGTAGCCATGCACGCTGACCTTGGTCGGGGTGCGGTAGTTGGCGCCGGTCAGCATGGCGGGCCAGAACAGGCAGTGGAAGTTGACGATGTCCTTGCCGATGAAGTGGTGCACTTCACAATCACTGTTGACGTTCCAGTATTCGTCGAAATCCAGGTCGTCACGACGGTTGCACAGGTTCTGGAAGCTGGCCATGTAGCCGATCGGGGCATCCAGCCAGACGTAGAAGTATTTGCCGGGTGCGTCAGGAATCTCGAAACCGAAGTAGGGGGCATCGCGGGAGATGTCCCAGTCCTGCAGGCCAGCGTCCAGCCACTCGGCCAGTTTGTTGGCAATTTCGGGCCCGATGGTGCCGCTGCGGGTCCAGTCTTTCAGGAAATCCTGAAAATCGGTCAGTTTGAAGAAAAAGTGTTCGGATTCCTTGTCGACCGGTTTGGCGCCTGAAATCGTGGAAAAGGCGTTTTTCAGTTCGGCCGGCGTGTAGGTGGCGCCGCATTTCTCACAGTTGTCGCCGTACTGGTCCGGTGCGCCACACTTGGGGCATTCACCCTTGATGTAGCGATCCGCCAGGAACATCTGTTTTTCAGGGTCGTAGGCCTGGATGATGTTACGGGTGGCGATATGACCCTTGTCGCGCAGCGCCTTGTAAATGGACTCGGACAGTACCCGGTTCTCGTCGGAATGGGTGCTGTAGTAGTTATCGAATTCGATGTGGAATTCGCCAAAATCCCGGATACGCTCCCTGTTGATCAGTGCAACGGATTCTTCCGGTGTCATGCCCTGCTTTTCGGCATGCAGGCTGATGGCGGTGCCATGGGCGTCATCGGCACAGACGTAGGTGCAGGTGTGACCACGCTGCTTCTGGAAACGCGCCCAGATATCGGTCTGAATGTACTCCACCAGGTGGCCCATATGCAGCGGACCGTTGGCATAAGGCAGGGCACTGGTGACAAGAATTTTGCGTTTTTGACGTTGATCAGACATGGGAACTCAGCGTGTCTCCGGTCATCGGTGGGCGCACCAGGCGCAAAGCCGCCATTATATGCCGCAGCGAGCAGGCACGGAAACCGTTGTTAGCCGTAAAGCCGGTTTCCGTGTGACATCGGTGAGTCGATCGTTGACATTATGTCAGCTGGAGGATTACCTCAGCGGAATTTCCAGGTGTTCCCGAACCGATGACTCGTCACCCCAGTCTGTCAGCATTGGGAGCAGGGGTGCCGGTTAAACGAACAAGCGTGTCAGTGTCGCTTACCATAGCAGAAGCTCAAGATGCTCGCGCACGGATGCCGAATCACCCCAGTTACCGCTCATGGGTAGCCACGGGCCAACGCTCATGCGGCCATCGACAACGGAAAAATCCACCGCGATATGACAGATAGTCCTGTCGAGATAAAACGTTGCCGGGACGCGAAAATAGTCTGTGGTTGAGGCATGGCGTACACGCCCAACCCCCTGGAACCTGAACGGGTAATCGATGGCAGGTTCTCCTTCTTTGGCGACCTCAGCCGGTGCCTGTGCGATCACGTTGCCGAACGCGTCATAGCCGTTAATGCCATGGACTTTAAGGTACGTAGGGCCGCCATCCCACAGGAACCGGTAATGGTATACACCTGCAGTAAAGCGATAATAATTGGAGCCATCGTGTTCAACGCGAATGGTGACATGGTCTGCCGAGGTTTCCTGGGTGGGTGGCAGGGCCAGCAGGTGGGGGGATTGTAATTGGATGAATACGATCAGTATTGTTGCTCTCAGCCAGTCTGAATAATCCTTCATCAATATCCCTGTGTCCCGTGGTTGAGGATTGTCCGGTGAAGAGTGCCTTTACGTAGAACGCCATCCATATGACATTAGACACGATGCCCCCTTAAAGGTTCCTGCCATATATCCCATGGAAGACAATGCTTCAAAAGCATTACGTGTGGGGGCGAAAGTCCGGGGGAATGCCCTCGTCGGGAAAATACTATGGCGCTGGGCTCATCCTGCACAGTAAACTTACCGTTTAGAGTTAAAGTAACAGTCAAGGCGGCCGGGAGTGTTGCCAGGGGTTATGGTTTACTGATGTCAAAGGGCTACAAGGCACCGGGCCGCAGGGCCTATGAGCAGGACAAACCGCTGTTCCAGATCATGGATGAGGCCGGTGATGACTCGCCGACGCATCCGGTGTTTGCTGAGAACCGCGAAGTAAGAGAGGGCGCCCGGGTGCAACCCCTGCCGGAAGACTTTGAGCCTGACTCAAGGTATATTCAGTTCCTGCAGCTGCACCACGGCATTCCGCCGGAATTTACCCTCGCCCAGTTGCCGGATTTCAAGCTGTACTGGCTGGAGACGGGCGAAGCCCGCAAAGCCTGGCAGAACCGTTTCAAGAACCATGTCATTTACCAGTGGAGGCGTCAGCAGAGTGAAGGAGGCCGGGAAAGTCATCGATCAACAGCTGAAAAGCTCACTGACACGAGCTGGTCAGACGCGTACCGAATCGACCTCGACGAAGACTGAGTCAACAGTTCGTCCGGGGCGCGAGCATGAGTACGCCATCAATACCCTGTTCACCCTGCTGGAGGACGCGTTTCCGCTGAAATTCCGGCGGGCGTTCCCCACGGCGGAAGACCAGGCGCGGGCCAAAAGCGTCTGGCTGCAATCGCTCAGGGAGTTCAGTCCACGCCGCATCCTCCGGGCTGCCAAGAAAGCCATTGATAACACCCGTTTCTTCCCCGATCTCGCGGATATCCGGGAGTTGTGCAAACTGCGTTTCGATGAGTACGGGCTGAAGGAACCGCTGCAGGCGTATTACGAGGCCTGCAATGCACCTTCCCAGACCCGGGATTACGGCTGGTCACACCTGGCGGTTTACCTGGCCGCGCGGGAGACGGGCTGGTTTATGGTGCGTGGTGAACCCCAGGAGATTGTTTTCCCGGTTTTTGAACGTAATTACGAGATTCTTTGTAACCGGGTTCTGGATGGGGAAGACCTGGAAGCGGGCATTACCCGCGCCCTGGAAAATACGCAGAATCGCTCCCGTTCGGAGCAGGCGGAAGAAGCTGCCCTGAAGCAACAGCAAAGCCTGATGAAAGAGCAGGGGATCGATCCGAAAGGCGGGCGTGCGGCGTTCCTGTCCATGAAGGAACAATTGAACAAAAGCTGAATGGTGAGGGAATCCTCTCCGGCTCAATACGGGAATAGGTATGTCGGAAGTCATCAACAAAACTATGATTGAGCAGGTGCTGCGACAGTACCATGACCCCTACCTGGGGATGGACCTGGTCGCAGCCGGTTGTGTCCGCGATATCACGATGGATGGCGGACAGGTCCGTGTGGATCTTTTCATGGGGTATCCCTGTGATGGGCTTTCGGCGGGTATTACCCGGATTCTTCAGGATTACCTGGAAGACCTGCCCGGTGTGACGTCGGCAGAGGTGAGCCTTGCCTGGCATGTGGAAGCCATGCCAACCCAGGGGGACCTGCCTGCGATGTCGGGGATTCGTAATATTATTGCCGTGGCTTCCGGTAAGGGGGGCGTTGGCAAGTCGACCACGACCGCCAATCTTGCCCTGGCGCTGGCAGCGGAAGGCGCCCGTGTGGGTGTGCTGGATGCCGACATCTATGGTCCCAGCCAGGGATTGATGTTTGGTATCGCCGACGGGCTGCGGCCGGATGTCATCACCGAAGGCGAACAGCAGTTCTTTCTTCCCATTGAAGCCCATGGCGTTCAGGTGATGTCCATGGCGTTCCTGGTGACGGAAAATACACCGATGGTCTGGCGTGGTCCGATGGTCAGCGGTGCCCTGCAACAGCTATTGACCCAGACACGCTGGGATAATCTGGATTACCTGATCGTCGACATGCCGCCGGGGACGGGAGATATCCAGCTGACCCTGGCGCAACGGGTGCCGGTGGCGGGCAGTGTAATCGTCACCACCCCACAGGACCTGGCGCTGCTGGATGCCCGCAAAGGCATCGAGATGTTCCGCAAGGTGGATGTACCGGTACTGGGGGTTGTGGAAAACATGGCGACCCATACCTGTACGAACTGCGGTCATACGGAACACCTGTTTGGCGAGGGCGGCGGCACGACCCTGGCCGACGAATATGATACCGAGCTGCTGGCCTCCCTGCCGTTGACCCTGCGCATTCGTGAACAGGCTGACGGTGGCAACCCTTCCGTGGTTGCCGAACCCGACGGTGAGATTGCCATGATCTACCGTGAGCTGGCCCGTCGAATGGCAGCAAGACTTTCTGTCAGAAACCGTCAGGCGCCGGCAGCGCCGACCATCAGCATCAGTGATGATTAAGGAATTGTGAATCATGCGGCTATGTGATCGTGACATAGAAGCCTGTCTGGACAACGGCCGGATCGTGATTGAGCCTCGGCCGGCACCGGATCGTATCTCCGGTATCAGTGTGGACCTGACGCTTGGAAACAGTTTCCGGGTTTTTAATGACCATGCGGCTCCCTATGTGGATCTCAGTGGTTCACGGGAGCAGATTGACCAGACCCTGAACTCCATTATGAGTAAGGAAATTGTCCTGGGCGAGAAAGAAGCGTTTTTCCTGCACCCCGGTGAGTTGGCGCTTGCGGTAACCCGGGAGTCAGTGGCGTTGCCCGATGACCTGGTGGGTTGGCTGGATGGCCGTTCCTCGCTGGCGCGGTTAGGCCTGATGGTCCATGTGACGGCACACCGGATTGATCCGGGCTGGAGTGGCCAGATCGTGCTGGAGTTTGTCAATGGCGGCAAATTGCCGATTGCCCTGCGTCCGGGCATGACCATTGGCGCCATCAATTTTGAAACCATGACCGGTGCCGCTGACAAGCCTTATAACAAGCGCAAAAATGCTAAATACCGTGATCAACACAGTGCGATAGCTAGCCGGATCGGCGAAGATTCGTCTGTTTAGCGGGCTGGCATCAGTCAGGCTGCTGAATGTGCAGCCTGACTAGCCATGATCACTTCGGGAACCTCTTCGTTTTGTCCTCTGTCGTTATTACCGTAAGTCCACAAACCATCAATCAATGATGCCAGTCGCGGCTATCAAAAGCTGGATTATACCTGGCGAACAATTATCGGTGGCTGTTGGGATGCTGCCAATCTGCCATCCCCGGAAACGTCGGGCGTGTGCCCTGTT
This sequence comes from Kistimonas ophiarachnellae, assembly GCF_057552235.1. NCBI lineage: Bacteria > Pseudomonadati > Pseudomonadota > Gammaproteobacteria > Oceanospirillales > Endozoicomonadaceae > Kistimonas > Kistimonas ophiarachnellae. The sequence goes on from NZ_BAAJPA010000012.1 coordinate 159,193, forward strand.
TCCTTTGCGCTTATCGATCCATTTGACGCTAAAGCGGGTCAATACCATACTCTTTGCGCGGTTAAACCAACCCGGCACGTGATGTCAGTCTGTTGATATGGGTCAATAATAGCTTTGGCGGAAGTGCAATACTGAGGCTGCAAGCAGCGAAGAATAAGATCAATCGCAAGTGGGGCGTGCCTTTACGCAGTCAGTAGCAGGCCGGCACTTTTTGTTCGCAAGCTGCGAATCCCTGGACTTCAGGAGGCTAACGATGCTTTCGCTTGATTCTCTTGGTACGGACACAGCCGGCAAGACAACAGATGACGACTGGCGGCAACTGACCGCTGCTGATGTGATGACCCGTGACGTTCGCACGGTTCCCCTTGACTGGTCCGTAGACCGGCTTTCACGCTTTCTGACCGATAATGCGATTTCCGGTGCGCCGGTGGTGGATGAGGCGGGTCGTCTCACCGGTGTCGTGACACTGACAGACATTGTTCGCCAGACCGGTTCCGGTCTGCTGGATCTTGCGCAAAGGGATGACAGTTTTTACCAGGGGCTGTTGGACCGGGAACTGTCAGACGAAGAACAACGAGCCTTCCACGAGGCGGTCGATGACGGTGTTATGATCTCGGATATAATGACACCTGTCGTTTATAGCGTGGCTCCCGAAACGCTGATGACCGAAATGGTGGACGCCATGATCCGTGGTCATATCCATCGGGTACTGGTCACCCGCGATCGCCAGGTGGTGGGTATCGTGACTGCCCTTGACCTGCTTCGTATTATTACCCGGTACTAACGTCCCTTGGGGGATGATCTGGATCAAGATCATCCCCGATAATGTCCCTTTCAGCACAATACCTCACAAAACTTAACCTAACTCAATAATTCTGCACTTTCAGGTCGCTATGATGCGATCAGTGATCAGGGCGCCAGGTCAAAGACAATGGCGTTTCCTGCAGAAAAACCGGTCTTAGGCTGCCTGATCCGGGCAATGATAACCCAACACACGAAACAGACAGGGTTACTGCATCTGTCCGGTATTGCTACGGGATTAAGGTGTTACGGATGCTGGAAAATTTCGGAACGTATCTGAAGCGGAGACGACGGGATAGTGGCTTGACCCAGGATCGGCTGGCGTTGGCGCTTTCTTGTCACTCCTTGGCATTGGGTGGGATTGACTCGGTGACCATTAGTCGCTGGGAACGGGGAACCACCGAACCAACCCTGGAACGACAACGGCATGTCATCCATTTTTTCCGTGATGATGCGGATCAGGTACTGCCATTTCGTTCTGCACGGCCAAACCTGCTGAGTCCCGAGCAGTCCGTGGGGTATCTCATCCGACATTACCTCAATTCTCCCAAGCTTGGCAGCAAGGTGGGTACGTTCCCGGAAAAGGAAAACCGCAAGTATGAAGTCCGTCATTTATCCGGTAATGATGTGGATGACCCGTTCATTGAATTGATTCTCGATTACGATCATTCCATTTATGAGGCAGGCCTGCCGGTCAGTCATGAGCTGCTGCATGGATGGATTGGACACAGTAATGTGCTGAGCGTGGTCAGTACCAAGTTCAGCCATTATTTTGGTCACTTGATTGCACTGCCACTGGCTGAAGATATTTACTGGCGCTTAATCCATGGAGAGATGGAAGAAGCGGAGATTCGTAACAGTGATATTGTGCCGCCGGAAGAGCCTCATGGCTTGTATATTTACTCCCTGTATGGCGCCAGTAAGATTGCCGCAGCCCTGCTGTTGATTGAGATGGCCCACTATGCCGGTAAATACCTGGAGTCGATTCGTCATATTGGCGGTTTATGTGCCACCAGTGATGGTGCACGCCTGGCGCGGTCTTTCCATTTGCAGCCGGGGCATGTCGGGCCTGAGGTGGGGCATGGCCCCGTGCGTTACCAGGGGCGAGAAGTACAGTATCTGACCTATACAGCACCACTGGCTTCTATTTTGAAAGATGCGGGTTTGCGCCGGATATTGCCGCTGCACTAAATGGTCAGTTGCTCAGGATATCCTGTCTGTCAGAGGGGGAGTGGCAGGCAGGCTATCAGATAAATGTCTGTGATAATTCTTTTGAGTGAAACAGGCGGTCTTCCGCGTCTTTTGCGACTTGGCGGGGAAGTAATTTTACGAATAGTGCCGCCTCTTTTGAATAATCGATCTCCGCAGAATGAGGCTCTTCTTGATCTTCCTGCTTAAAAAAGGCGGATTGCATAAGGATTGAAATACAGCCACTCAATGCCTCTCGAACTTTAGGAACTTGATAGTTTAAATGGCTCAGGGGTAGTTCAATGGGGTCAGGTATCCAGCTATTATCTGACATAATGGATTTTCCTGATAAAAACATCACGGGTACTACATGAGTGAGTTGCTTTTCTTCGTATTCGCGCATGCTGTCCTGTATTTCGGATAGGATGAGACCCGATGCATGATGGGTAAATAGTAGGGAGAGTGATTTTTCATTAGGTTGAACCATTCCCTGTTCACTAATAAAAGGGATTGCTTCCTGAGTAATGGACAGGTTCTCATCGATATAAAATCCAGTATGGGTTTTCCTGATGTCAGACGCAGTCACCATAAATCCGTGTTTTAGCAGGTCTTCCATATCTTCATCATGCATCGCTTGATAAAGCGTAATAGGATCCTTGTATATACCGTTTTGATCTGTGATCTGTGCTATTGAAAAATACGAAAAACTTCTGGCTGCAAACCTGGCATGATGACGTAGGAATATGCTCAAGGTAGCTTCTTCAGTGGCTGCCAAAGCGGCGAATCTTTGTTTGTTGTATAAGTATGCCGCAATAAAGTCTTTATTTTCTGACATGATGAGTCCTGTTTTTGTTGTTTGGCGATGCTCAGACTCTTTTTGAAGATGCGGGAAGTGAAACCGGTTTCCATACAGCAGACTGCGTAGTGCATTATCATTCTGTTTTTTTAGTAAGGTATCAAGAAAGTGTATAATTTCATTTGACCAGATTTCTTTATGTGCGATTGGTGCACTGTTATCAGCTAGTTCTCCTTTTTCTTGTAATATATCCATCCATAATGCATTTTCTTTATCCTGAAGACGCTTAAGTACTTCACTGTCACGTTCCCTTCCCTGATGAAAATGTGTGTTGATCAATGCTAATCGTTTCTTTGCGCCTGCGATGTCGATTGGATCATAATTCTCTCGCTGGGTAATGACTGTTAATATCCCGGCTAAAATGATCAGCTGATTAAGTTCCCACTTATCACAATCATAATATTCACAATAGCCCGGGAGTTGTCCAAAAGCCTGTTCCCATGTTCTGAGTCGATGTGCAATATACATATGTCGCACCAGGTCAGAGATATGCGCAAGAGCACCGCCATTAGACTTCATCTCTCTATCCAGAATCAGTGCAACACGTCGTCGCATTAGATAACCTGCGGTCCTGTTTTCTTTGTCTGGTGAGCCTGTGACATATTCGTGCAAGAAATCCGAAAGTACTATTTCCTGAGGAATAACAGAGGTATCGATATCACAAATCTGTCGAGTGTTGTCAGAAGAGATATTTCCGACGTTTTTGCCTGTTAAACTGGCAGTAGTCAAACGCATGGCCGTGTTCAGTATTTGGTTGGGTCGGGAGACAATAACTACGGTGTTAATTTTAGGTAAGACATTCTGAGCAGTGGCAGATGAAAATCGGTAGTAATTTCTTTCCACATATCGACTCGGACTGTTGGGCGGTTGCAGAGCAATAAAAACACATTCGCCATTAGGCTGTTCGTTTTGCAGGTTTAATGCTGAAACGCTTCTATGATCAAAGCAGGAGGCTAAATGCTCCATTTCTTCTTGAGTGTTATAAGTTTTTTGAAAAGCACGATCTATTTTTCTTAAATAAGATGAAATTTCAGTTGAATCCATGTTTCTAAGTTCTTTATCCTTGTGATGCACCACTTTAGTGGGTCATGCTTTTAAAAGAAAGCACTGTTTAAATGTTAAGGTTTTTTAATTTTTCCATTGGGGAATCTTTGTTCAGGGGTTAGACAAAAGGGAATTGAATAAATTCCAAGTGCGATGACAATATCGTTTATTTTTTGCTCAGGTGAAATGTATGGACTTCCTCATTCTATATATTTTTTAAGGTTTTTATGGGCATAATTACAAGTCAATGTTTTAGGGCGATTAATGTATCGTCGATACAGGTATGAAATAATACTGTGTTATATGGTGTCATGACGGCAGGAGTGATTCATTCCATTATGTTTATCGAATGAATCACTTCATACACTGGTTTAGACGTTACGCGCTATTTTTCTGTTTCGACATCTGACAGACCCGGCTCAGAATGCCGCGCAACATATTCATTTCTTCCGATTCCGGTCGTGCCCGGTTAAACAGCCGACGCAGTTTGGTCATCGCATTACCGGGATGTTGCCGGATGATGAAATTGACATCATACAACGCCTCTTCCAGGTGCTGATAAAATTGCTCCATGGCGCGGGCATCAGGGTAAGTGGCCATTTCATCATCCAGCGTATCGGCCCCTGGGGCCATCAGCGCGTCGAAGCTCTGGCGAATTTCATAGCATAGAATCTGTACGGCAGAGGCTACATTGAGCACCGGATAGTCAGGATTGCCCGGGATGCAGACGTGGTAGTTACACTGCTGTAATTCCTCATTCGTCATGCCCATGGTTTCCTGGCCAAACACCAGGGCGACCGGGTTGTCAGTCGCTTCCTGCACGACCTGCCGGCCACAGTCCCGGGGGGACAGCATGGGCCATGAGAACGAACGGTTACGGGCGGATGTACCGATGACGAGGGAGCAATCCGCAATGGCGTCAGCCAGGGTGTCGACTACCGTGACCTGGTCGATCAGGTCAGCGGCGCCCGCGGCCATGGTTTCGGCATCCGGGTGGGGCCAGTGCTGCGGGCTGACCAGGGTAAGACGGCTCAGCCCCATGGTCTTCATGGCGCGCAGGGCGGATCCGATATTTCCCGGGTGCCAGGTACGGATCATGACGATTCGGATATTGTCCAACATGGTGAGGGGCGTTCTTGTCTGAAAACGGCCTATTATCAGCGATCCCGCCAGGACTTTGGAAGTGTTGGTACTACGGGTTGGCTCGCATAACACGCCGGTCATTGAAATCGCTAACGCTGGCCGTTACCTCTACGCTCAAGGCTGCTAGAATCCGCATCCGTTTTTCCGGTGCCGCCTTGGGGCACATTCCTGAACATCCGGTTTCACGCAGGCCTGAACCCGGTTACAGAGTGAAATAGCGCAGTAAGCATGAATAAAACCACCGAACGTGAGGTTTATCGCTGGTTACGCAGCCAGAAACCGGCCGCCGGGCGCTGGCTTGGCAGTGTCATGGCATTGGGTATTGGTAATGGTTTGATGATCATCGCCCAGGCGTGGCTGTTAGCCTCGGTTGTCCATAGCCTGGTGATGGAAGGGCAGGACACGATGGCAATACTGCCCTACCTGGGCGGTTTCCTGTTGGCAAGCCTGGTCCGGGCCGGTTGTCTGCTGGGGCGGGAACAGGCAGGGTTCCGTGCCGGTCAGGCGGTACGTCAGCAGGTGCGTCGCCTGCTGCTTGACCGGATGGGGCAACTCGGGCCTGCGGCTGTCGGGCAGCGTCCGGCCGGTGAATGGCTGACGCTGCTGCTGGAACAGGTGGAAGAATTGCAGGATTTCTTTGCCCGCTACCTGCCACAGATGACCCTGTCGGTGGTGATACCCCTGTTGATCCTGTCCGTGGCGTTGCCGCAGAACTGGGCGGTCGCGCTGATTTTCCTGGGCACGGCGCCGCTGATACCGTTGTTTATGATCCTGGTGGGTATCAAGGCGGCGGATGCCAATCGCCGGAATTTCCAGGCGCTATCCAGGTTAAGCAGTCACTTCCTGGATCGGCTGCAGGGATTGGCAACGTTGCGGCTGTTTTTCCGGAGCCGTCAGGAAAAGGCGATGGTCGAGTCAGCGGCTGAAGCGTTCCGGGTCAAGACCATGCAGGTGCTGCGGCTGGCGTTTCTCTCATCGACAGTGCTGGAATTTTTTGCCTCTGTCTCCATTGCGCTGACAGCCCTGTACCTGGGCATGAGTTACCTCGGTTACCTGGATTTCGGCCACTGGGGTACTGATCTGACATTGTTTACCGGTCTGTTCCTGTTATTGCTGGCGCCAGAGTTTTACCAGCCCCTGAGGGAACTTGGTACCTTCTACCATGCCCGCGCCCAGGCAATCGGGGCGGGTGACCGTTTGATGCATTTCCTCAAGGAACCCGTGCCGGAACGGCCCGAGGGGGGGAGGAATTGTCCTGCGCAGTCGGCGGCTGAAATAGTTTGTGAAGGGCTTACGGTGCGAGCGCCCGGCAGTGAGAAACTGTTACTGGACCAGTTGTCCTTCACGGTGGCGCCCGGTGAGCGACTGGCCGTGGTGGGTGTATCCGGTGCCGGTAAAAGCACCTTGTTAAATGTTCTGCTGGGTTTTCTCGACTACCAGGGCAGTCTGCGAATCAACGGGATTGAACTGCGGGAACTTAATCCTGCCCACTGGCGGCAACAGCTGACCTGGCTGGGACAGAATCCTCTGCTGGTGTGTGGTTCTGTCCGGGAAAATATCCGGCTGGGGCGCAATGAACTGTCGGATGAGGATATCCATACGGCCCTGCAGCTGGCCCATGCGGATGAGGTGGTAACCCATCTGGAGCAGGGTCTGGATACACAATTGGGTGAAGCAGCCAGCCGATTGTCAGTCGGGCAGGCCCAGCGGGTTGCCCTTGCCCGCGCCGTCGCCCGTCCCGCCCAGCTGGTGTTGCTGGATGAACCCACCGCCAGCCTGGATCATATCAGTGAACAGCTGGTGGATGACGGTATCCAGCGCTACAGCACCGGCAAAACCGTGGTGATGGTGACGCATCGGCCGACCCAGGTGCAGGGAGCTGACCGGGTGCTGGTGCTGGACGACGGCAAGTTAGTGGCATGTGGCGATGCACAAACGCTGCGTAACCAGGCGGGACCCTTTGCCAGACTCTGGCAGACCTGGGAGCAGGAACTGGATGACCAGCAGACAGCGGTCACCTCAGCAACAAATGGAGTGACAGAGCATGCGTGAGTTGCTGCCTTTTCTGAAACTGTATCGCCATCACAGTCTGCAAATGGGGTTGGGCATTCTCCTGGCCCTCGTGACACTGGTCGCCAGTGTTGGCCTGTTGGCTTTGTCCGGCTGGTTTATTACCGCGACCGCGATTGCGGGCCTGACACTGGCAACGGCCCAGGCCTTCAACTTTTTTACGCCTGGCGCCGGCGTGCGCGGGTTTTCCATCGTGCGCACGGCAGGCCGTTATTTTGAGCGGGTGGTCAGCCATGATGCCACATTCAAATTGCTGGCACGCCTCCGTGTCTGGTTCTATGGCTGTGTTGAACCCCTGGCGCCGGCGGGACTGCGACGGTTCCGGCAGGCCGACCTGCTCAACCGTATGGTGGCGGATATTGATGCGCTGGATAATCTCTACCTGCGACTCCTGACGCCATTGGTTTGTGCGGTGCTTGGCGTTGTCGGGTTGATTGTGCTGGCAGGTCTGTTTTCACCAGCGGCCATGGCGCCATTGGCGACCGTGTTGTTGCCCGCACTCATACTGTTGCCCGTATTGTTTTACCGGTTGGGTAACCGGGCCGGACAGGCGGTGACAGAAGCCAAAGGGCAGCTACGGACCCGACTGCATGATTACGTCGCGGGTCAGGCTGAGTTGCTGATTTTCGGGGCAGAATCGGCATACCGTGCCACTGTAGAGGAAGAGGAAAAACAATTGATCCGCCAGCAGTCCATCCTTGCCCGGGTGAACGGGTTTGCCATGGGATTGGTGACCCTGTTGGCCGGCGCGACCCTGGTCTGGCTGCTGTGGGTCACTGCGGAAGAAGTGAGTGCCGGTGTATTGGCCGGTCCCATCATGGCGATGCTGGCCCTGGCAACACTGGCGGCTTTTGAAGCGATTATGCCGTTGCCCGGCGCATTCCAGGTGTTGGGGCAGGTACGTCGGTCGGCTGCGCGTTTGATCGAAGTCACCGGGCAGACACCTCAGGTCAGTTTTCCTGTCGACAGCCGCGAGAGGCCAGTGTTGACGGGGAATGGGGTGGATGTTGACGTAACCGGGCTGCGCTTCCGTTACCCGGGCACAGCCGGTGAGCCGGTACTGGATGGATTTGACCTGCATGTGAGGGCAGGTGAGCGTATTGCGATTACCGGGCACACCGGTTGTGGCAAATCCACATTCCTGCAGCTGTTGAGCCGTGACTGGAATCCGGATGCCGGTAGCATTGCCGTTGGTGGATGCGCTATCGAGTCCCTGAGTGAGGAATCCCTGCGCAATGTTATGGCAGTCATGCCTCAGCGCATTCATGTTTTCAGCGCCAGCCTTCGGGACAATCTTCGTATCGCCAGTGATCAGGCGAGCGATGAACAGTTGCTGGACGTGTTGAACAGGGTAGGGCTGGATCGTCTGACCGGTGGCGAAGCGGGTCTGCTTGATCTCTGGCTTGGACAGGGTGGCGTCCCCCTGTCGGGTGGGGAGCAACGGCGGCTGGGACTGGCACGGGTTCTGTTGTGCGACCGTCCCCTGATCGTACTGGATGAACCCACTGAAGGGCTGGATCCGGCTACCGAGGATACGATCCTTCGGGTGCTGGATGACGCCTGCCGAGGTAAAACACTCCTGATGGTGACGCATCGAAAAGCACCGCTGGCGCTGGCAGACAGGATCGTTGCCCTGCCATAAAGCGTCCGGCAACAAACGGGTATCGAATCTGCCAAATCGAGTGGGCAATATAACCTGCCGTGGTTACGACAGGTTATTCAAACGCAAACCTAAAACCGTTTGAGTGACAGCAACAGGGTGACCGGTACCAGCGCCGCGGCGCCCAGGATACCCGGCAGAGAGACCGCCCAGTGATGCCAGCTGAAGGTCAGTCCGCCAGTGAAACCATACACGAGCAGTTGCAGTGCGATGACAACGACGACTGAGTAGATGCGCGCACTGGTGCCTAACGCAAACAACAGCGCCAGCGCGGTTGCGAGGGAGATCACAATCCAGGGCAGGGTGATGGTCAACAGTCCGGAGAGGAATATGCCTGTGTCCCTGTGCAGCCAGTCTGGCAGAAGATCGGCAATGGCAAACTGCCGGGCAAACGACAGCGCGGGTTCCAGCAGGGGTAACAGGGCTAACGCAAAGAAGAACGAGAGATAGGTTTTTTTGATTATCAGCCGCATGGTGGCATCCCTGTCCGATAGCCAGATAATAATATGCGCTTCAGGACAGGGTGTACATCCATGGAGATCTCCATGTCATTGTTTAGTCAGCTTTATTCTCCGGTAAAAATCTCCGAAACCATGCAGCGCGCACTGCCACCCGCGACGGTTTCCAACGTATCCAGTGGTGCTGAAACCAGTGTGCCGTAGCTCTCCAGTGAGGCACGCTGTACCGGTGTCAGGTGATCGCGGGCCTGTTGTGACAGCAGTATCAGGGGAGCACCACTCTGGCTGCGGAGTTCCAGCAGGTTACCCACCATATAGCTGACTTGGGCCGGTGTAATGAAAATCAGCATTTTGTCCCCGAGTTGTTCGATGACCTGCTCACGTTCCTCTGCATTGGGAATACATTGTTCGCACAGCACGGCAAAGTGAGTGCCGATGCTCATGATGACATTGGTGTGATAAATCGTCTGCCCATATTGATCAACGGCATGGAAAAACACCGGCCGGAAACCGGCTTTGCTGACAAAGGTCTCTGCCAATGGACGGCTGGTACGTGGGGATAACGCAGCAAATGCCTGTTTGTTTAGCCGGTCAAGCACCAGGCTGCCGGTACCTTCCAGTGCTTCGCCCGGCGAAGCCTCTTGGCGCAGGTCGTGTTGGTCCGCCAGCGTAATGTTGGCATCGGCGAGCCGTTGTTGCAGCGCCTGCAGGCGCACTTCGTTCTGGCGGCTGGGTGTTAACATTGGAAAGACATAGAGTTCGGTTGTGTTGTGTGCTGCAGGAAAGGTCAGAAACCAGTTGTTGGGGAAAGTCGATTCGGGTGTGGAAATATCATCCCGGCTGGGCATCGTGAGTACCCTGACGCCGTGCGTTTCCAGCGCCAGACGAAGTCCGGCAAACTCTGTCAGTGCATTCTGGCGGATTACCTCGGCAGCCTGATTTGACTTATTCTGGAAATGGTTTGTGACGGCGGTTTCGGGGTTAAAGCCGAAGTGGTCGGGTGAAATCATGACCACGGTATCTGTAGTCTGACTGGTGTTGGCGCTACACATCATTGTCGCCAGCGTACAGAGCAGGAACAGGGACAGGAGGCGACAGGGCGTTCGCCTGAGGGTGGGTATCGGAGGGGTGACAGCCGTATTCATACCTGGGATCCTCACAATGATCCTGTTATGGAGCCATCAATATAGATGGGCACGGCAGGGGTGCCACTGACCAAATGGTTAGTAGCACCAGGCGGGCTGTTAAGGGCGAAATGCTGTCAGAAAGCGTCGGCAGACTGCACGAGGTTGACCCGGGTTGAGAGGGCATGCAGGGCGATGTTATGCAGCATTTCATCGACAGTGGTACAACAATCCGTCAGTACGGAAACGGCATATTGCTCTGCCATCCCGGACAGGGCCGTAAATGTCACGCAGTTTTGCGTCATCATCCCGCAGATCAGTAATTTCTCGATGGGGTAGGCCGACAGCTCGGTTTGAAGCCTGGTGTCCACAAAGGCGTCCGCATAGTGTTTTGTAATGATCGGGGCATCCGGTGCGACCGCCAGCAGGCGCGGATGCAGTGCTGCGCCTTCGGTGTCAGCATTGAAAAAGGGGGCAAGCCCCAGGCCAGGATCGGCAATGTGCTGAATCAGAAAGACCGGTATTTCATGGTTATGCGCCTTGTTGATGACGGACACAATGTTATCCAGCACATTGTCTGTGTTCCATTGCGGGTACTTACCGCCGGGAAAGTAATCGTTTTGTATATCAATCACCAGCAGGGCTTTGGCATTGCTCATGGCATGTTCACCGATGTGTAGCAGGCGTGAAATGAGAAAGTACGTTCAGAATTCGTCTACCCGATACTATGCTGTGATCATTTAATGGTCGATTTTTCCACGCAGGTTTTTGGTATTACTCCGCTGTTTCTTGCTGTCGAGGCGTTTCTTACGGGCCGACAGGCTGGGGCGAGTAGCAATGCGCTTTTTTCGAAACACCGCGACGGAGCGGATCAGCTCGCGTAACCGTTCCAGGGCATCGGCCCTGTTTTTCTCCTGACTGCGGTATTGTTGGGCCTTGATGACAATAATACCGTCAGAGGAAATACGCTGATCCTTCAGTACCAGCAGTCGCTGCTTGTAGAAATCCGGCAGAGCGGATGCACGGATATCAAAGCGCAGGTGAATAGCCGTAGAGACCTTGTTGACATTCTGGCCACCGGAACCCTGGGCGCGGATAGCATTGATTTCAATATCGCTGCCTGGCAGGGCGACGTTTGAAGAGATCTGGAGCATGTGAAAGGGTTAAACCTGCACTGGATGAGTTGACGTGTACCCGGCGGTGTTTTTCCGAGTATTTCGGATTGTATTAGAGCATGCTGACGGTTTGAATCAAAATCGTCACACAGACCGTTGAACAAGATTAAAGAATCATTGTCAGATATTACAGGAGGTATCAAATATTATGAATATGTCGAACATTGTTTCCAAGCCCATTCCGGCACCATGCGTAACAACAGCAGAGCCAGAGCATATGGAAAGTGAAAGTAATGTACTTCGCAAATTTGAAAAATGTGAAACCTTTGCAAAAATGCTTTACGATTCACCAAAAAATGGTTATAGCACTACTGTTGAAAATGCAGATTTATCAAGGTTTAATCGTGAAGTAGATCAACTTAATTATACAGGAGAAATTAGTGTTTCTTCTGCAAGTTTACTGATTCCAAATCATACGCAGTCAGTTTTTAGAGATATTGGGTTTATATTGGATGGAAATAAATGCACTTTGCTTGGTGCATATTCAAAAGATGTTTTTTGTATGCAAGTTGATATAAAAGATCGTAAGTGCGTTTGGTGTGATGTTTTTCACACTTTTGTTGTTGATGATAAGGGTAGGCAGAAAACAAAAGAAACCAATAAGTATATAGCCCCTCTGGCAAATGATGAAAACACAATAGGCATACAATGTAATTGGAAGCAAAGATTAATCGATAGAAAAAAGATGGAAGAAATAACTTTTAATAATGAAGTGGAAAAAATAAATTTTCATAATGAAGTGGTAATAAGCTACGATACTTCTTGCATATTGGGCATACTGGTCAGTGGAGAAAGATATAAAAATAACCAAATTCCGTTAGAAAGTGTTAAAGAAGATGCAGTTCAGGTTAGGGAATCTTTTTCTGAGAGAAATTTGTCAGTCTTTTATTTAGACACATTATCCGGCAGCTTATCCAGGCTGGAGGTATGATAAGTCGCTGGAACAGCTTTCATATATTAACCTACTCTAAAACGTACGATAGTACGGCTTAACGGGTGCTATATTTCCAGTACTGCTGTTATCACGAGCCTGACGTGGTGAAGAAGACTGCTAACCCCATCACTGATAGCGCCATTATTGATACTTTAAAGTGTGCCATGCACAACGGGTCTCTGCCTTGCGTAAGAGAACGTGTCCATGCGGTATTTCTCAGTTCGAAAGGATACTCACTGGCCCAGATAGCTGCTGTTTTGATATGTTCGGTCAGGAATATATGATTTCATTTGTCTGACTACTTATATGGACAGGTAACTATTGTTGGTCGCAGGTATGCAATCTCCCAAATTATTAAGTGCATGTCATCAACCTTTATCTGAATTATCAGAAGATTCGGTGCATCCTTGTAATGAAGATAAAACTGTAGCATTGATGCGGGGGCGATATGTAAAAAAATATCTGATTGGCGAAGGTGCATTTGGCAAAGTTTTTCTTGCTGAAAGAGCAGGGTCGGGTGGAGATCCTGAATGTGTTGCTTTGAAAGAAGCAGAATATTATGGTGAAGTTGAAATTGAGACGCTTAAAATTCTGAACCCTCATTGCAATATAGTAACAATGCTGGATTACTCTATTGCAGAGATACATACTATTGTTCTTGAGTTGGCAGACTGTTCATTATCAAGGCTTATTGGGCTATGGGGGCGGGAAAAGATACAGTTAAACTCGAAACAGATCAATTTTATTATGGCTGAATTGTTTAGGGGCTACATTCATATAAGTCAAAAAGGAAGGATCAGGAATGCAGATATTTCAGATGTAAACGTTCTTTATTTCTCTATTCAAGACAGACTTAAAATTTCAGATTTTGGTATTGAATGGGGGGCGAATCAACAAAAGAGTATTGGAAAACTATTAAAGTGCTTGGTCAGGAGGAACGCTCATAATTGTACGCGAATTTCAGATGAATCTATTGGTCGGAAGGATTACATATGCTGTAATGAAGCATCTGCCATAAATTATGAGAAATGGTTTGACGATAAACAGTCAAAAATCATAAAAGAGCTTTTGGTATCTGACCTCGATTTAAGTCAGCTGAAACTTTATCTAAAAGATTTAGAGTTGAACATGAAAGTTCTGCCTAAGCCCGCTAAATTAGCCCGTAATTGAAATAGTGTTATTAAGAGTAAGGCTTTTTGTGCTTGATTATGTGTCACTAGATAGTTGGCAGAAATAACAATGCTGTTCTAGTTTCGTAAAATAATTTGAAAAATTTTTGTCTATACAAATACAGGTGAAAGATAATTCAGGAGGTGTTATATGAAATCAGGTGTTAACTTACCCATTTTTGGAAAAATTCAACTTCAAACAAATGTTACTGATTCAGGTAAAAACAAAGCATCAATACAATTTAGAAATGAATTTTTGGGTGGCTTAACTGGTGTATTGGGTTCATTACTTGTTAAAAAGCATCTTCCGCGGAGAGCTAAGCTGGCTGCTGCTGTATTACTACCGCCAATAGGTGCGATTTGTTTAAAGTCTCTCTGTGATCGAGAGGTTACTCATGTCGTAAAGTTTCAGTATTTTACAAGAAGTGATATTCCGGACTCTAAATAATTCATAACACAGTATTCAATCTTGATTTTAAGAAGGTTTGAGGTTTATTGCGCCACATAGCCCCCTATGCCAACATAGTTTTCGCCTCTTTTAACCGGCTCACAACGTTAAGAGTTTTGAATCAAAAGAGGTGACATCTATCCTGCCACAGCGGGGTGATCAAGTTGGGCGGGATAAACGACTCCTCTATACGTTTCGATTGTTTTCATTGATTTTCACTTCAATTGTTATACAAATAACGACTACATCATGCGACACTGAAGACGGCCGCAGGCATGGACTGTTATGCAATTGTTATAGCAACCGCTTGCAATAAATTACACTCCATACGACTGTTTTGTAGAAATCATGATTTTATCACTTTCAAAAATCTATCTGTTTGTTCTAACTCCGGAAAATGCCCACAATCATCCCAGATAATAATTTCAGCATTTGGGATTACATCCTTTAAAGATTGTTCATCTGTATAACGATGAGAGAAATCCTTTTTCCCCCAAATCATTAATGTAGGCACCTTGCATCCTAGTAGATCTTCTTCATTCATTGCAATAAGACCCTGAACAACACTCGCTAAGCAGTTACAACAGTTCTGTTTGATTCTTTTTTCTGATAATTCACTCCAGGTTACTAGATGCGGAGAGTTTTTCGGGAGAGCAATCTTAAACCATATTTTGGGGATCTTAAGACGTTGAGCATAAACAGCAAGTTGGCCGATAAAAGGTATTTTTACTGGACTGGGAACTGAAGCGTTTAGCCATGGTCTCATACCCTCGTATCCTGGTGTTTGCAGTAAGACCAGCTTCCTAAGAAACTGAGGGTACTTCTTGACAAAATAGATTCCATAGAATCCATTTCCACATGATAACGATAAAGTAATATCATTTAATGATAAATGGTCAATAAGGCTCTTCAGTGTATTGGCGGCACTATCAAAAGAATGGTCATACCCATTTATTGGATAAGATTCACCAAATCCTGGCATATCTAGTATAACCACCCTCCAATCCTTTGCTGCTCTCACAATATAATCATCAAAATGCTCTAAAAAGCACGGGCCATCGGGCGCTGTTAGTAATATTGGTTTATTGCCGCCAGAATCAAAAAAGCGAATGTTTGCTGCTTCTGTCTTAAGAAATGAAAATTTATGTGATTTTTGTGGGGAAAGTTTTCGGTACAAATATTCATCAAGTTTTTAGGCATTCACTGTGCTTATCCTTTGTTATTAAGCTAAAAGGTATATGACGCTAAGTTTTGGGGCCGGGCAGCGAAGGTGAAAAGCCCCGAAGTGGAAAAAAAATTAGCCTGGTTATGTGAGTGTTAGATTGTTTGCTATTTATGACTTTTGATTATTAGTGAAATAATGTCAGCACCGATTTAAAATGTCCACTTTCCACCGGTTGGATTTGACCTCCCGATTAACCCCTTCATGGCCGATATTTCTCCTGTTGATACCAGGCAGGGAGCAGCGCCATGATCAGTCGAGAGGACTTTTTTATGATCCACCAGTTACGACAGCAAGGCTGCTATCTGGCTGACATCGCCAGCAAGGTCGACTGTTCCGTCAAAACGGTTCAACGCAAACTCAAGCAAGACCAGCCCCCACCTATCCGCAAACGAACCATCCACAAACCCGGCAAGCTGGATCCGTTCAAGGCCACCATTGATTCAATGCTGGCCAGCAATATCTGGAATGCCGTGGTGATTCTCGACCGCATTGTAGCCATGGGCTACACCGGCAAAATCTCCATTCTCCGCGACTACATCAAGCCGAAACGGGCCCTGCGCCAGAGCAGGGCCACGGTGCGCTATGAGACAGAACCGGGACGTCAGCTGCAACACGACTGGGGCGAGCTGATGGCTGAGGTCGCCGGAGAACAGCGAAAGGTCTATATCTCCGTCAACACCCTGGGCTATTCCCGCCGTTGCTTTGTCTGGGCTGCCTTCAGCAATGATGCCGCGCACACCTATGAAAGCCTGGTGCAGAGCTTCAACTGGTTTGGCGGTGTCCCTGCCGAAGTGCTGGTTGATAACCAGAAAGCGGCAGTGCTCAAACATCCGGGCAATGGCCGGGTGACCTTCAACGACGGTTTCCTGATGCTGGCCCACCATTACCAGTTCAAGCCCCGTGCCTGCAAACCCTACCGACCCCAGACCAAGGGCAAGACCGAACGGATGGTGCATTACGTCAAGGACAACTTCTTCCCCCGTCATGCCGGTTTCGAAAGCCTTGCCCATCTCAACCGGTTACTGGTCCAGTGGATGGGAGAAGTAGCGGATGAACGCATCCACGGCACGGTGAAAGAGAGGGTGCTGAATCGCTTTGCGCGGGAGAAATCCTGCCTCAAGCCCCTGCCAGCCCTCGGCTTTGATACCAGCTATCGGCAACAGCGACGGGTGCCTTCGGACGCCTATATCAATGTCCGCACCAACCGATACAGCGTGCCTGACCGTTTGACCGGCCAAGCCGTCAGTATCCGCATCGGACTGGATAACACCCTGCGGGTTTATGATGATCAGGATCAGCTGGCCGCGTCCCATGTGCTCAGCGACAGCAGTCACCAGTGGATACTGGAACCCACCCACCACCGGGCGATGTATGAGGCCGTTAAAGTGGAAACCCGAGACCTCAGCCGTTATGCGGAGGTGGCCTGATGGATAACCTGCAAGCATTGATGACCCGACTGAAGCTGGAGTATCTGCCAGACGCCCTGGATACCCTGTGCGAGCAGGCCAGCAAACACGAGCTGAACTACCGGGAATTCCTGGAAACTGTGTTCTCGGCGGAATGGGCAGGCCGTCACCAGAAGGGACTGGAAGGACGGATCAAGCAGGCGCGGCTTCCCTGGCTCCAAACCCTGGAGCAGTTCGATTTCAGTTTCCAGCCTTCCATTGATCGAAAAGTGGTGCGGGAACTGGCAGGACTGGGCTTCGTGGAACGGGCTGAGAATGTGGTGCTGCTGGGGCCACCAGGCGTAGGCAAGACCCACCTGGCCATCGCCTTGGCGGTCAAGGCTGCCGAAGCGGGACACCGGGTGCTGTTCATGAGTCTGGACCGGCTGATGGCCACCCTGAAAAAGGCGCAGCAGGAGAACCGGCTGGAACGCCAGATGCAGCTGCTGACCTGCCCCAGGCTGCTGGTGCTGGATGAAATCGGCTACCTGCCACTGGAGCCCGAGGAAGCCAGCCTGTTCTTCCGGCTGATAACACGACGTTATGAGAAAGGCAGCGTCATCCTCACCTCCAACAAGGGCTTCATCGACTGGGGCGAAGTGTTTGGCGACCAGGCCATTGCCACCGCCATCCTGGACCGGTTGCTGCACCACTCCACTACGTTGAACATCAAGGGTGAAAGTTACCGGTTGAAAGAGAAGCGGAGATCGGGGCTGTTGAAAGCACCGGCAGTCACTTCAGACGGGTGATCGCTACAGGCCGGTTCAGGGGGCAGAATCCGTTTTTAACGTTTGTTCCGGTGTTTTTTGGATTGCACAGATACCCGGTAATGACGTCTGCCCCCTGAAACCGCAGTATGGCTGACTGTCCGGTTATCGCTGCTGACAGGTCAGCCGGACTGCCCCTTCGGTTAGTGATAACCGGTCTATCATCCCATACTGTCTGTGCAATATCAGGAACTGATAATGGTAATGGAAGGGGTGCTGCCGACTGTCCCTGACATTGCCACAAAGATATACAGATAATCCCACTTAACCATGCCATGGATAGACTACCTTTACCTCTCTCAGAACAGCCACCACCCACAGCCACCGGAGAAAAGGTAGCATCACCTAGCCTTGGCATTTATTCCCTTGACGATCCTGAACTCAGTTTGTTTCCCGACTTGAGTGATGTTCTTCCGGTACAATCTCAAGAAACAACTGTTCAGGATCGTTCTGTCAGGCCACACCTGTCTGAAAGCCCCCCATCTCAGGGAGGCGCTGCTGTTGAACCTCACGTCAGTGATCCTGCATTACCCGGAACATCAGGCGGTCTAACCCATGAGATTCCAGGCTTAAGACCTGATCTTTTCAAATCGACTAACTCTGAACCAGAACCTTCCGACACCAACAGTGATAGTGAAGGATGCGGATCTGTTTCGACTAACAGTGGAAATACGGCTAAATCTCAAAAAAGGCCATTGAGTAAAAGCTCAGATACTGCTTCGGTATTCCGGAAGCAGGCAAAAATAGAGTCATCCACTATTAGCGAAAATAGAGT